>JBDZVK010000145.1:1533-7008 GCA_040255725.1 Actinomycetota bacterium | reverse complement strand
AGGTCGTGGTGATCGAGTCGAGCCCGATACCGACCGCCCGGGCGATCATCGGCACGGTCCCGCCCCACGCGAGGATCAACACCTCGGGCACCGACAGGATCGGTCGGTGCTCCGGGGGATGCCCGAAGCCCATCTCCTCGGCGTAGTCGCCGGTGTAATCGGTGTAGTCGAGCAATTCACGTGCCGTGACCGAGCGGACCTCGCCGCACAACCCCATGAGCGTGAGCGGGAACAGGTCGTTCGCGAACCCAGGGTCGATGCCCGTCGTGAAACAGCTCGCTTCACCTTCTGCGCACGCCGCCTCGATCGGCTCGATCCAGTCGGGCGGGTTCGCCGGCGCATACGGCCACACCCAGGGGGTCATGGCGGTGGAGACCACGTCGATCCCGGCACGCAGGAACGTGCCGATCACCTCGAGGTTCGGGGTCGGGTGTGCCGCGGTCGGCCCGTAGTGGGCCACCCCGTCGGGCCGCAGCGCGATCAACGCGTCGAGGTCGTCGGTCGCGGCGACGCCGACGGGCCCGACGCCGGCCAACTCGCCTGCGTCACGGCCGACCTTCGCCGGGTCGTGCACCCCCACCCCGACGAGTTCGTACGCCGGATGGCGCACGATCTCGCCGATCACCATCGACCCGACCAGGCCGGTTCCCCAGACCACGACTCGTGTTGTCACAGTGGCGGACCCCTGTCGTTCGTCGAAGCGCCGGGCGGGTGGGTCCCGGGCGCGCGGAAGCACGGAGTGTAGAGGCCCGTCCGGCCTGACGCTGGGCGGCCCGATCGCCGGCATTGGTAGGGTTGCGGCCGTCGCCGGGCCCGATGTCCGGAGGCGCCCCGAGCAGGGGAAGCCGGTGGGAATCCGGCGCTGACCCGCAACCGTGAGCCCCGGCCGTCCGGGGTGAGCCGGAACACCTGCGACGAGGGCAACGAGGCCGTGACCGCACCGTGGAGCATCCCACCCCACGTGGTCGCGTCCCCGATCGACGAGGAGTTCGATGTCCGCTGATCCGATGGCACCCCCGAAGGCCGGTGTGCCGTCGATCGCCGGCGCGGCGGTGGCGACGACGCACCGGCGACGCTCGACCCTCGGAGATCCGACGCGGCGACACGCCGCGCTCTGGCTGCCACGCAACCTCCACCCGATCGCCTGGTGGCTGTGGGCACTGGGCCTGATCGTCGCCGCCAGCCGGACGACGAACCCGCTGCTGTTGGCGCTCGCCCTCGCCGTGGCGGGCTTCGTCGTGGTGCGCCGGCGGGGTACCGCCCCCTGGGCACGGGCCTTCCGGTACTACCTGATCTTCGGCGCGGTCATCGTCGTGATCCGGGTCGTGTCCCGAGTGGTCTTCGGCGGGGGCGCGGCGATGGGTACCCACGTGTGGTTCACCTTGCCGTCGATGCCGTTGCCCGACTGGGCGGCCGGCATCACCATCGGCGGACCGGTCACCGCCGAGGCCGTGCTCGCCGCGGCCTACGAGGGGCTGCGCCTCGCGACGATCATCGCCTGCATCGGCGCGGCGAACGCGTTGGCCAATCCCAAGCGGGCGCTGCGGGTGCTCCCCGGCGCGCTCTACGAGCTCGGGGTGGCGATCGTCATCGCGATCACCGTCGCACCGCAGCTGGTCGCGGGCGTGCAACGGGTGCGCCGTGCCCGGAAGCTGCGTGGTGGCACCACCCGCGGTGTGCGCTCGCTGGGCACCATCGCGTTGCCGGTGCTCCACGACTCGCTGGACCGCTCCCTGGCGCTCGCCGCGGCGATGGACTCGCGCGGTTTCGGCCGTCGCGCCGCGGTGTCGGAGACCCATCGGCGCGCCACCATCGCGCTCCTGCTCGGCGGGCTCGGCGCGCTGTGCGTGGGCGTGTACGGGCTGCTGGGGGGCGGGACGTCGCCGCAGGTGACGTTGCCCGCGGTGGGACTCGGGGTGGCGTTGTGCATCGGTGGCCTGGCGATCGGGTCCCGACGGGTCCACCACACCGAGTACGCGCCCGATCCGTGGGACGTTCCCGAATCGCTCGTCACCGCGGCCGGTCTGGCGTGCGCGGTCGTCTTCGTGGTCGTGACGCGCTTCGACGTCGCGAACCTGCACCCGTCGCTGAACCCACTGGCGATGCCGGCGCTGCCGCTCGTGCCGGCCGTCGCGCTCCTCGTCGCGGCGACCCCGGCGTTCACCGCGCCGAGACCGCCGGTCCCGCGGGTCCGACGTGGAGCGACGGCCGCCCGAGCAGCGGCCGTGCGTGGCCTGTCGGAGGACTCGTGATCGACTTCGACCGGGTCACGGTGACCTATGCCGGGGCGGCGGTGCCGGTGCTGCGCGACGTGTCGTTCACGGTGCCCGAAGGTGAGCTGTGTCTCGTCGTCGGGCGGACCGGCTCGGGCAAGTCGACACTGCTGGGCGCGGTGAACGCGTTGGTGCCGCGGTTCACCGGCGGCACCCTGGCCGGGACGGTCACCGTCGCCGGCCGGGCCACCAGCGAGTTCCACCCCCGCGATCTCGCCGACGTGGTCGGGGTGGTCGCCCAGGACCCGCTCGCCGGGTTCGTGACCGACACGGTCGCCGAGGAACTCGCCTACGGCATGGAGCAACTCGCGGTCCGTCCGTCGACCATGCGCAAGCGGGTCGAGGAGATCATCGACGTGATGGGCCTCGCCGAGTTGCGCGACCGTCCACTTGCCGACCTTTCGGGCGGACAACAACAACGGGTCGCGATCGGCTCGGTGCTCGCCGCGCAGCCCGCCGTGCTCGTGCTCGACGAGCCGACCTCGGCGCTCGATCCGACCGCCGCGGAGGAGGTACTGGCCACGATCACCCGGCTCGTGCACGATCTCGGCCTGACCGTGCTCATGGCCGAACACCGGCTCGAGCGCGTCGTGCAGTATGCAGATTCGGTGGTCGTGGTCGCCGGTGACGGCACGGTGCGCCACGGGCCACCGGCCCCGATGCTCGCCGACGCGCCCGTCGCCCCGCCGGTGGTCGAACTCGGACGCCTCATGGGATGGGATCCGCTCCCGCTCAGCGTGCGCGACGCCCGCCGCCTGGCGCCACCGTTGCGCGACCGGCTCGCGTCGCGGCCCGCTTCGGCGCCGCGCGAGGTGCCCGCGGGCACGAACGGCGATGCCGTGCTCGACGCTTCCGGCGTCGTCGTGACCTACGGCGACCTCGTCGCGGTCGGAGGAGTGGACGTCGGGTTCGCGGCCGGCGAGGTGACCGCGCTCATGGGTCGCAACGGCTCGGGCAAGTCGTCGCTGTTGTGGGCGTTGCAGGGATCCGGTCCTCGAGCCGCCGGACGGGTCGAGATCGCCGGGGTCGCGCCAGTCGCGACCGACGGGCGGGGCCGACGCGACCAGGTGAGCCTCGTTCCTCAGACTCCTGCCGACCTGTTGTACCTGGAGACCGTCGGGGCGGAGTGCGCCCAGGCCGACCGTGAGTCGACGGTGCCGGCGGGCACGACCCGGTCGCTGCTCGACCGGTTCGCGCCGGGGATCGCCGACGGGCAGCATCCCAGGGATCTGTCCGAAGGGCAGAAGCTGGCGCTGGTGCTGGCGATCCAGCTGGCGCCGGCGCCGACCGTCGTGCTGCTCGACGAGCCGACCCGAGGGCTCGACTACGCCGCCAAGGCCCAACTCGCCGACGTGATCGGCGACCTGGCCGCACAGGGTCGATCGATCGTGGTCGCCACCCACGACGTCGAGTTCGTCGCCCGCGTGGCCGACCGGGTGCTGATCATGTCCGAGGGCGGCATCGTCGGGGATGGGCCGTGTGCCGACGTCGTGGTCGCCTCGCCCGCGTTCGCTCCGCAGGTCGCGAAGATCCTGCGTCCCGAGCCGTACCTGACCGTCGCCGACGTGCGAGCCGCGCTCGGCGACCCGGTCGACGGGGCGCATCCGTGACGGCCGTCGACGCACCGGGGCCGTCCGGGACGGGCGCGACCGCGACCCGGCCGGGCGGCCGCGGGGACCGAAGCATGCCGCTCCGCGACCCCGTGGCGATTCCACTTGGCGGCTGGTCGCGGGTGGCCCTGGGTATCGCCGGCGTGCTCGGCGCCATGGCGTTCTTCTGGCCGTTCCTGCTCGCATCGGACGTGCTGCGTGACGTGTCGGTCGCCCCTTTGTTGTTCGGGGTGCTCCTGGTGCTCGTCGTGTTCGTCGGGGTGGCCCAGGTGGCCGAGGGAGGCGTCGACGCCAAGGCGTTGGCGTTGCTCGGTGTGCTCTCCGCGGTCAACGCGGGCCTGCGGCCGCTCGGCCTGGGCACGTCGGGGGTCGAGTTGGTGTTCTTCCTGCTGGTGCTGGCGGGGCGCGTCTTCGGCCCGGGGTTCGGTTTCCTGCTCGGCTGCACGAGCCTGTTCGCCTCGGCGATCATCACCGGCGGGGTGGGGCCGTGGCTGCCGTACCAGATGTTCGGCGCGGCCTTCATCGGCCTGGGCGCGGGGTTGTTGCCCCGGTGCCGTGGCCGGGCCGAGATCGTGCTGCTCGCTGCCTACGGGTTCGTGGCGGGGTACGTCTACGGATTGCTGTTGAACCTGTCGTTCTGGCCGTTCGTCGTCGATCCGGCGAGCACCACCGCGTACGTGCCCGGAGCGGCCAACTGGTTCAACCTGCGGCGCTACCTGATCTTCGACTCGGTCACGTCGCTGGGTTGGGACACGCTGCGGGCGCTCACCAACACGGTCCTGATCGTGGTGACCGGCCCGGCCGTGCTGGCGGCCCTGCGCCGGGCGGGTCGCCGAGCCGCGTTCGAGGCACCGGTCGAGTTCAGTCCGCCCTCCGTCGACACCGGGGCCGAGGCCGCGGTCGACGCCCGCGCCGACGGCGACGAGCCCCTCGGAGCCGCCGCGGTCATTCGACGCGGAACACCTCGAACATCTCGTCGATGAGTCCGCTCACGATCTCGATCCGTGGCCCGGGGCCTGGGGCCTCCAAGGTCCGTTGACGATCGATGGGCAGGATCGGCGCGTACGCACTCAACAGGTAGCTGCCCTCGATCAGGTCGGCGGGCGGGGCAAAGGTGACCGGCGCGACCGGGTGGCCCAATTCGGTGGCGAGTGCGAGGAACCGTCGCAGCTTCGCCACGCAAGCTTCGAGGTCGGCACCGACGGCCACCGGGTCGGTGTCGGCCTCCTCCGGCCACGGGGTGACCCGGGCGCGCGGGTAGGGGTCGTCGTCGAGCCACTCGACGATCCGGACCCGTTCGGCGCCGTGCAACAACAGGCCGTGGCGTCCGTCGCCGATTTGATCGTGGCGGCCGATGTGGGCGATGGTGCCGACGTCGAAGCGAGTATCGCCACCGCCGACCTCGTGGCCGCGTTCGATGAGTACCACGCCGAAGGTGCCATCGCCCGCCAGGACGTCGGCAAGGAGCTGTTGGTAGCGCGGTTCGAAGATCTGCACCGAGATCGACCCGCCCGGCAGCAGCACCGTGCCGAGCGGGAACATCGGGGTCGCCGTCATCCGCGAAGGATACCGAGGGGGTGACGGGCCCCGAC
>JBDZVK010000145.1:0-1433 GCA_040255725.1 Actinomycetota bacterium | reverse complement strand
GGTCGATCGAGGATTCGATGATCGGCAGGGAGCCGACCACACCGGGTCGGTCGGTCCTGGGTCGCGCTGCTGTCATGGGTCCACCATGCACGCCACCAGGGACATCGTGATCGGCCCAGCGGTCACGTGGCCACAAGGGTCCAGACCGATACCCGTTCTTTGGAGAGTCGACATCGAACACGGCCACGAACCCTCCAGAGAACGGAATCCACCTTGATCTTCACGAGAACGCGATTCGGTAGCCTGCCCGGCCATGACGACTGATGGGGAACGACTCGACATCGACGCGCTCATGGGGGAGCTGACCGTCGACGAGAAGGCCGCGCTGTGCTCGGGTTCGGGGTTCTGGCACACCCGCGCGATCGACCGGCTGGGCATCCCCGCGATCGCGGTGGCCGACGGTCCCCACGGGCTGCGGGTCCAACGCGACGGCGGCGACCACCTGGGGATCGAGTCGTCCGAACCGGCGACGTGCTTCCCGCCCGCCGTCACGCTCGGCTCCACCTGGAACCCCGACACCGTTCGGCGGGTCGGCGAGGCCATCGGCACCGAGGCGCGGGCGGCCGGACTGGCGGTGGTGCTCGGCCCGGGGGTGAACATCAAACGTTCACCGTTGTGCGGTCGGAACTTCGAGTACTACTCCGAAGATCCGCACGTCGCCGGTGCCATGGGCGCCGCCTGGGTGCAGGGACTGCAGTCGACCGGCGTGGGCGCCTCGCTGAAGCACTTCGCGGCGAACAACCAGGAGACCGACCGGTTGCGCGTCTCGGCCGAGGTCGACGAGCGCACGCTGCGCGAGATCTACCTGGCCGCGTTCGAGCCCGTCGTCCGGCGTGGCGCGCCCTGGACGGTGATGTGTGCCTACAACCGGATCAACGGCACCTACGCGGCGCACGACCACTGGCTCCTCACCGAGGTGCTGCGCGACGAGTGGGGATTCGAAGGTCTTGTCGTGTCGGACTGGGGCGCGGTCGACGACCCGGCCGCCTCGGTGGCCGCCGGACTCGACCTGGAGATGCCCTCGACCGGCAAGGCCGGCCCGTCGGCGATCGTCGCGGCCGTCGAAGCCGGAACGCTGAGCGAAGCCGACCTCGACCGTTCGGTCCGTCGAGTGCTCGCCCTGATCGACCGGTCACCACGCGCTGCGTCGACCGGCGGATTCGACGTCGACGCCCACCACGCCCTGGCCCGTGCCGCCGCGGCCGAAGGGGCGGTGCTCTTGAAGAACGACGGCGCGGTGCTGCCACTCCGCCTGGCGGGGTCGCACCGGCTCGCGGTCATCGGTGAATTCGCCCGTGCACCCCGCTTCCAGGGCGCGGGCTCGTCGCAGGTGAACCCGACCCGGGTCGACGACGCGCTGGGTGCATTACGCGCGGGGGTGCCCGCGGGCACCACGGTCGATTTCGCCGCCGGGTACGTCATCGACGACACGG
>JBDZVK010000144.1:0-7048 GCA_040255725.1 Actinomycetota bacterium | reverse complement strand
AACCTCGTCGGCACCGACCTGAGCGATGCCGTGGTGACCGGTGCCCGCCTCTCCGGGGCCAACCTCACCCGTGCGGATCTCACCCGGGCCGATCTGACCGGCACCGAGGCGTACGGCGCCGTGCTGTATGCCGCGACCATCGCCGACACCGACTTCACCGACGTGGCGTTGCACGGCGTGCGCTCGGGACGCCTCACCGGCACGGCCGCGTCGCTGCCCGGGAAGTGGCAGGTCGCCGTCGGTCACCTCATCGGACCCGGTGCCGACCTCACCGGCGCAGACCTGGCGGGCGTCGACCTGCAGGGCGCAGACCTCGCCGAGACCGACCTCACCGCGACGAACCTGGGCAATGCCGAGCTCACCGGGGTCACCTCTGGCGGAATCACCGGTCGTCCGAGCGCGCTGCCGACGAACTGGCGTCTCGCCGAAGGCCACCTCGTGGGACCGGGCGCCGACCTCACCGGTGCCGATCTGATCGGCGCGAACCTCAGCGGCGCGGACCTGACCGGGACCCACATCGACCGCGCACGCCTCGCCTGGGCCGACATGAGCGGGGTCCGATCGTCAGGCGTCGTCGGTCACCCGGCCTCACTTCCCGAGCACTGGGACGTCGCCAGGGGCTACCTCATCGGTCCCGAAGCGAACCTCGACGGCGCGAACCTCGCCGGATTCGACTTCAGCAACCGGACCCTGTCGGGGATCCGACTCGAATCGGCCAACCTCGAAGGCGCCGACTTCGCGTCCACCGACCTCGACCGTGCGACGCTGTGGGGCGCGTCGGCCAAAGGCGTCCGCTCCGGCGGCGTCACCGGCTGGCCGAGCCGCTTTCCCACGGCTGATTGGACGCTGGCCAACGGCTACCTCGTCGGCCCCGAAGCCGATGTCAGCGGTGCCGACCTGCGTGGCGCCTTCTTCTTCGCAGCCCGGTTCCCCGGCGCAGACTTCAGCGGAGCCGACCTCACCGGCGCCGACCTGTTCGCGGCGAAGCTCATGGGTGCGGACTTCACCGACGCCGTCCTCGACGGGATCAACCTGGGTGGCGCCGACCTCACCGGCACGACCTTCGACGGTGCGAGCCTCGACGCGGCCGACCTCGCCGCGACCGTCCTCTTCGGTGCGTCGCTCGCAGGCACCGACCTCACCGACGCATCAATGATGAGCGCCGTCCTCACTCCGGGCGTCGCCTACGGACCGATCATCGGGGTCCCCCGGATCTTCCCGCCCGGCTGGACCCTCGATGCCGACGGGTACCTCGTCGACACCTGACCCCGACGGGCTCGGGCTGGGTCGCGCCGACCCGGCCGGTCCACACCGAAGACGCAAGACCGGTTCCGCAGCGGCCACCGGCGACGGTCCGACGGTCGAACCGGTTCGGGGCACCGCACCGCTCGCCGGTACCCTGGTGCGATCATGCATGCGGACCGAGCCGAGGCCGTCCAGGTCCCCGGCAAACCGAACCTGGACGGGCTGGAGACCAAGTGGGACGCCGCCTGGGCGTCGAGCGGCGTGTACGCGTTCGACCGCACCGCGCCCCGGGAGCGGGTGTTCAGCATCGACACGCCGCCACCGACGGTGTCGGGAAGCCTGCACATGGGCTCGGTGTTCGGCTACGTGCAGACCGACGCCGTCGCCCGCTACCAGCGCATGGCCGGAAAGGCCGTGTTCTACCCGATGGGTTGGGACGACAACGGCCTGCCCACCGAACGCCGGGCCCAGAACTACTTCGGGGTGCACTGCGACCCGAGCCTGCCCTATGACCCCGACTTCACGCCGCCGGCGACCGAAGGCATCGGTGCGGATGGCAAGAAGGTCAAACGCACCGAGGCGTGCTCGCGTCGCAACTTCGTCGAGCTGTGCATCGAGTTGATCACCGCCGACGAGGTCGTCTTCGAGGCCACCTGGCGCCGCATCGGGCTCAGTGTCGACTGGTCACTGCTCTACCAGACGATCTCCGACGAGGCCCGGGCCACCTCACAACGGGCGTTCCTCCACAACCTCGCCCGCGGTGAGGCCTACCAGGCCGAAGCCCCCACCCTGTGGGACGTCAGCTTCGCCACCGCCGTCGCCCAGGCTGAACTCGAAGACCGGGAACGGCCCGGCGCGTACCACCGCCTCGCCTTCCACCGGGTCGACGACGCGGGCGCCGTCACCGGCGACGACGTGTTCATCGAGACGACCCGGCCCGAGTTGCTCGCCGCGTGTGTCGCCCTGGTCGCCCATCCCGACGACGAGCGCTATGCGCCCCTGTTCGGCACGACCGTCGCCACCCCGGTGTTCGGCGTGCGCGTGCCGGTGCTCGCGCACGAACTCGCCGAACCCGACAAGGGTTCGGGCATCGCCATGATCTGCACCTTCGGCGACACCACCGACGTCACCTGGTGGCGCGAACTCGAACTCCCGACCCGGGCGATCATCGGGCGCAACGGCCGGATCCGCACCGAAACCCCCGAGTGGATCACCGCCGCCGGTGACGACGCGGTGACCGCGTACGAAACCCTCGCCGGCAAGACCGTGTTCTCCGCGCAGGAACAGATGGTCGGCCTGCTCCGGGCATCCGGTGACCTCATCGGCGAACCCGAGCCGATCAGCCACCCGGTCAAGTTCTACGAAAAGGGCGACAAACCCCTCGAGATCGTGACCAGCCGCCAGTGGTACTTCCGCAACGGCGGCCGCGACCCCGAGCTGCGCGAGATGTTCGCCAAACGCGGCACCCAACTCGACTGGGTGCCCGACCACATGCGTCACCGTTACCAGCACTGGGTCGACGGGCTCAACGGCGACTGGCTGGTCAGCCGCCAACGCTTCTTCGGGGTGCCGATCCCGATCTGGTACGGCGTCGACGCCGACGGCGAGCCCGACCACGACACGGTGCTCGTCCCCGACGAATCGGCACTGCCCGTCGACCCCTCCAGCGACACCCCGCCCGGCTACGACGAATCCCAGCGGGGCGCGCCCGGCGGCTTCGTCGGTGAGGCCGACGTGCTCGACACCTGGGCCACCTCGTCGCTCACCCCGCAGATCGCGTGCGGCTGGGGGCGCGACGACGACCTGTTCGCCCGGACCTTCCCCATGGACCTGCGCCCGCAAGGGCCCGAGATCATCCGCACCTGGCTGTTCGACACGATCGTTCGTGCCCACTTCGAACACGGCACCCTGCCCTGGAAGCGGGCGACGATCAACGGCTGGATCCTCGACCCCGACCGCAAGAAGATGTCGAAGTCGACGGGCAACGTCGTCACCCCGCTCGCGTTGTTGGAGAACTACGGCACCGACGCCGTGCGCTACTGGTCGACCTCGGCCCGCCCGGGCACCGACACCGCCTTCGACGAAGGCCAGATCAAGATCGGTCGGCGCCTCGCGATCAAGCTGCTGAACGCGTCACGGTTCGCGTTGAACTCCGGCGCCACCGACCCCGACCCGGCACACATCACCGAGGCACTCGACCGGGCACTCGTGACCCGGCTCGCCGGCGTCGTCGCCACGGCCACCGCCGCGTTCGACGCGTTCGACTACGCCCGGGCCCTCGAGGTGACCGAGGCCTTCTTCTGGGACTTCTGCAACGACTACCTCGAGCTGGTGAAGGGCCGGGCCTACGGCGACGACGCCGAACCCGCCGACGCGACGCTCTCGGCCCGGGCGACGCTCGCCACCGCGCTCGACACCGTGCTGCGGCTGTTCGCCCCGTTCCTGCCCTTCGTGACCGAAGAGGTCTGGTCGTGGTGGCGCCCCGGCTCGGTGCACGCCGCGGCGTGGCCCACCGGTGAACCCCCGGCGTGGCCGACCGGCACCGACGACACCGTCCTGGCCGTGGCCGCGGACGTGCTCGGGGCGATCCGGCACGCCAAGTCCGACGCGAAGGTCTCGATGAAGGCGCCGGTCGCCACGGTGGTGTTCACCGACTCGGCCGAGCGCGGCGCGGCACTCGAAGCAGCCGCGTCCGACGTGGTCGACGCCGGTGTCGTCACCACCCTCGTCGTCGAGCAGAGCGACGACGACGCCTCCCCGACCGCGATCGAAGTGACCCTGGATCAGACCGACTGAGCCTGCCCATGAGCCGCCGACGCAGTCTCGACGAAACCAGGGAACTCCTGCTCGACACGGGTGTTGAGATCCTGATCGACTCCGGGGTGAACGTGACCCTGGGAGCGATCAACCTCATGGACGTCTGCCGCGCCGCCGGGCTCACCACCGCGGGCAGCGCCTACAAGATCTGGGCGACCCAGGAGGACTACCGCGTCGCCCTGATGCGGCACCTGCTCCGCACCGCGGTCCCCGGAACCGAGGCGATCGAGTTGATGACCGCCACGCTCGAGGCGCCCGACGTCGAGCTGCCCGAGTTCACCGAGCTGATCCGGACCGTCGCCGCGGCGAATGCCCGCGACAACATCGCGAACCAGGCCGCGCCCCTGTATCTCGCCCTGTGGTTGTCGGCACTGCACGACCCCGTGCTCGCCGACGACCTCTACACCGTCGACCGCGAACTCCTCGACGCCTACGGTGCCATGTACGAAGCGCTCGCCGTTCGTTACGGGCTCGAATGGGTGCCACCGTTCGACGGCCGGCTCCTCGCCGTGTCGCTCTCCGCGCTCATCGAAGGCCTCGACCTGCGTTCACGTGCCACCCCTTCACTGGTCGGCGATCCACTCGTCCGACCGACCGGCCCCGACGGCACCGACCAGGACTGGCACCTGTTCGCCTGCGGCGTCGAGGCGCTGGTCGGCGCCTTCACCCGTCCACGCCGCGACGACCATGACCCCGCGCACGCCTGAGGGACCCCGCCGTCGACCGCCTCCCGTCGGTCGTCGCTCGATCGACGACACCCGCGCGCTCCTCATCGCCACCGGCGCCGAGATGGTCGCCACCGAATCCGCCGTGACCGTCGGTCGGATCGATCTCATCGACGTGTGCCGCCGGGCCGGGCTCACCTCCGCGGGCAGCGCCTACAAGATCTGGGACACCCAGGAGGACTACCGCGTCGACCTGCTCCGTCACGTGCTGAGCCGGTTCATCCCCGGCCGCCACGCGATCGACCTGGTGACCGCGGCCGTGGCCGAAGACCCCGCGACCCTCCCGCCGCTGTCCGAACTCATCCGCACCGCGACCGGCACGACCCCCGCCGACGGCGACGACGGCGCCCGCCACTTCTCGGTGTACGTGGGGCTGTGGTTGGCGTCCGCCGACGACGAGGACCTGGCACGCGAACTGCACGATTCCGACGTCGCCGTCATCGACGCGTACGCCAGGTTGTACGACGCCGTCGCCGACGCGTACGGCCTCGAATGGAAGCCACCATTCGACGCCCGGTTCTTCGCCACGATGGTGGCCGCACTGACCGACGGCCTGACGGTGCGTCTGGGCGCGCACGGCGACGTCGCGGGACGCACGCTGGCGCGTCGGGTCGACGACGGACCCGGGGAGCCCACCGAGTGGTCGCTGCTCGCCTGCGCGGTGGACGCGTTCGCCCGGGCTTTCTCGCGCCCCAGGGAGGCCACAGCCGACCCCGACGCTCTCGATCCCGACGCGGACGGGGGCTGAGCCGTGGTGAAACGTCGATCACTGGAGGAGACCCGGTCGTTGCTGCTCGAGGCCGGTGCCGCGCTGCTCGCCGAACGGGGCGTGTCGGTGACCCTCGACCGGATCAGCCTGATCGACGTGTGCCGCCGGGCCGGGCTGAAGACGGCCGGGAGCGCCTACAAGATCTGGCCGAACCAGGACGCCTACCGGGCCGAGTTGCTGCACGCGCTCGTCGTGTCCTCGTCGGCGTCGTTCGCCGCCAAAGGCCAGGTCGACGGGATCCTGGGCGGCGGCCGACGACCGTCACTCGACGAGCTCATCCGGGTCGTCGCGGCCGACAACGCCGAACTGAACCGGGCGATCTATCCGACCTATCTGGTCGTGTGGCTCGCCCAACGCAGCGACGCCGAGCTGGCGGCGACCTTCGCCGATGCCGAGGACGCCTGGCTCGACACCCTCGTCGCGCTGTTCACCGCGGTCGTCGACGCCTACGACCTCGAGTTCGTCGAACCCTTCGACGCGACGATCCTCGGGGTGACGCTCTCGGCGCTCGTGGAAGGCCTGACGATCCGGCAGCGGACCACGCCCGAGTTCGTCGCCGAGTCACTGCCCCTGCCCACCGGCGCCGACGGAACGGTGGAGGACTGGACTCCCTTCGCCATCGGCGTGAAGGCGATCTTCGACGCGTACACCCGACCCCGGCCCTGACCGTGATCCGCTCGCGCCGCCGACGTACTCGCCGGCCGGGACGGCCATCTGCCCCGGCAGGGAGCGCACCGGGACAGATCGCCGTCTACCCTCGCACCCCTCGGGGACCGGGATAGATCTACTATCCCCCGTCCGCGCTGTCAAGCCGCACCGAGGCCGGGGCGGACCGAGGAGAAGCCGCCGGTCGGAGGCCCGCTCAGGGTCCCAGGTCGTCCAGCGACGTGATCACCCCGTCGGCGTCGTCGCCCGAGCCCGCGTCGCTGCCGTCGGCGTCGTCGTCGGGCGGCTCGGCCGGTCCGGGCCCGACCGGGTGGCCCCCCTCGTGGAGGTACACGTCGTGCTGCGCGAAGGGACGCTCGATGCCCGCCGCCACGAACGCGTTGTGCAACTCCGCCCGCAGTGCGCGCATGATCGCCCACTGTTCGCCGGGCCGGGTCTTGATGACGACCCTGATCAGCACCGCGTCCGGACCGAGATCCTGGACCCCCCACACCTCGGGCTCGCCGAGCACCTCGGGCAGGTACGCGGACGAATGGGTCACCTCGTGGGCCACCCGGGAGACGATCGACTGGGCGACCTCCAGGTCGGTGCCGTAGGGAACGGGGACGTCGAGCAGGGCACGGGCCCAGCCTTGGGACATGTTGCCCACCCGGCGGATCTCACCGTTCGGGATGTGCCAGATCGTGCCGTTCACGTCGCGCACGCTGGTGATCCGCAGCGTCACCTCCTCGACCGTGCCGGTCACGCCGACGGTGCCGTCCACGGTCGCCGACACGTCGATCACGTCGCCGACGCCGAACTGGTCCTCGATGAGCATGAACATGCC
>JBDZVK010000143.1:0-7054 GCA_040255725.1 Actinomycetota bacterium | reverse complement strand
GCGGCAGCCGCGAGGGCGAGGGCGGCGCCGACGGCGCCGATCCGGGAACGTGACTTCATGTGGATCTCCTCCTACTGGGAAACTCCCAGTTCAGGGAGCCAGGCGGGCACATTACCCGCGTTTTCGGGTGATGTCAGTCACATCGCCGAAAACTGCTCTCCCAGCGAGTGGTCCCGCGGCCGGCCAGACTTCGCCCGGCCGCGGCGGTCCGACCCGGTTGCCGCAGGGCCGAGCGGCACTTGACCGGTGGGTCAAGATAAGCGAGACTCGTCGTCACTCCGATGAACCGCGCAGAACCGTGACCGTCCGGATGACCGATCCGAAACGACGCAGCCGCGCCGGCGACATCGTTCCGCGCGCCGCCCAAGGGGGCCTGACCGCACAGGCCTGCTGATCCGGGATGGCCACCTGCGGCAGTGCGCTGGGGGCCCGTTCCGCAAGGCCACGCCGCCCTCGGGCGGCGACCGGATCGGCAGGCCGGTCGGGTCGGCTGCCCCGCATCGACGCCGCAGGAGTCCTCGTGCGCCGGTGGCCCGTGTCCATGCCGACCCCGCAACGGGTGCCTCGGCGATCCGCGGCGATCGCCGGCCGCGCGCCGATGGGTCGCGTGGCGGCGGGACTGACGACCCGACCGTTGACGAGATACCCCCTAGGGGTATATGATCGACGTGATCGACCACCGAGGAGCGACGCCATGACCACCGCCGTCTACACCGTCCAAGGCATGACCTGCGGCCACTGCGTCGCGTCGGTCACCGAGGAGGTCGCCGAGATCGAGGGTGTGAACGACGTCGCGGTCGACCTCGCGACCGGCCGTCTCACCGTCATCTCCGCCGAGCCGGTCGCCCACCAGGCGGTGCGTGCGGCGGTCACCGAGGCCGGCTACACCCTCGCCGCCGACGCGTCGTGACCACTTCCACGCGCTCCGGTGCCCACGACGCGACCGCGGTGGTCGACCTCGCCATCACCGGCATGACCTGCGCCTCGTGCGCGAACCGCATCGAGCGCAAACTCAACAAGCTCGACGGGGTCACCGCCACCGTCAACTACGCGACCGAGAAGGCCACGGTCAGCCACGGCGACGGCGTGGACGTGGCGCGCCTGGTTGCCGCCGTGGAACAGGCCGGCTATGGCGCCCGGCCCGCCGTGCCGCTCCCCACACGGACCGGCGACGACCGCGGCAGCCCGAGCGACGACGGCGCCGACCCGTCCATCGGGCTGCGACAGCGGGTCGTCGTCTCGGCCGCCTTGGCGATCCCCGTCGTCGTGCTCGCGATGGTCCCGGCCTGGCAGTTCACCAACTGGCAGTGGCTGTCGCTGACCCTCGCCGCCCCCGTCGTCGTGTGGGGCGGATGGCCGTTCCACCGCGCCGCCTGGCAGAACCTGCGGCACGGCGCCACGACCATGGACACGCTCGTGTCGCTCGGCACGCTCGCCGCTTTCGGCTGGTCGTTGTACGCGCTGTTCTTCGGTACCGCGGGCATGCCGGGCATGACCCACGGCTTCGAGTTCACCATCACCCGGAGCGACGGCGCCGCGAACATCTACCTCGAGGCCGCCGCCGGGGTCACCGTGTTCATCCTGGCCGGCCGCTACCTCGAGCTCCGCGCCAAGCGCCGCTCCGGTGCGGCGCTCCGTGCGCTGCTCGACCTCGCCGCCAAGGACGTCACCGTGGTGCGTGACGGAACCGAGGTGACCGTTCCGATCGAGGCGCTGGCCGTCGGCGACCGCTTCGTGGTGCGACCCGGCGAGAAGGTCGCCACCGACGGGATCGTCGCCGAGGGAAACTCCGCGGTCGACGCCTCGATGGTGACCGGTGAATCGGTGCCCGTCGAGGTCGCCGTCGGAGACGCCGTGGTGGGAGCGACCGTCAACGCGGGCGGCCGCCTGGTCGTCGAGGCGACCCGCGTCGGCGCCGACACCCAACTCGCCCAGATGGCCCGTCTCGTCGAAGAGGCCCAGACCGGCAAGGCCCAGGCACAACGCCTGGCGGACCGGATCTCGGCGGTGTTCGTCCCGATCGTCATCGTGCTCGCGCTCGTCACCTTCACGGTCTGGCTGGTCGTCGGCGAAGGCGCGAACGCGGCGTTCACCGCGTCGGTCGCCGTGTTGATCATCGCCTGTCCGTGCGCGCTCGGCCTGGCGACACCGACCGCGCTCATGGTCGGTACCGGCCGGGGGGCGCAGCTCGGGATCCTCATCGAGGGTCCCGAGGTGCTCGAGTCGACCCGCCGCATCGACACCGTCGTGTTGGACAAGACCGGCACGGTCACCGAGGGGCGCATGACACTGGTCGGCGTCGTCGCCGGGGAGGGGGTCGATCCCGACGAGTTGCTGCGACTGGCGGGTGCAGTCGAACACGCGTCGGAGCATCCGATCGGCCGAGCCGTCGCGGACGGGGCGCGCACACGTGTCGGTCCGCTGCCGACGGTCGAGGACTTCACCAACGTGCCCGGACTGGGCGTCCGGGGCACCGTCGTCGACGGCGACGTCGCGCACTCGGTGTCGGTCGGTCGACCCGCGTTCCTCGACGAGTGGCGCAGGCCAGGCGACGCGGCACTCGACCGGGCGTCGGACGAGGCCGGCGCCCAGGGGCACACCGCGGTCGCCGTCGGCTGGGACGGCGCCCTGCGCGGCGTACTCGTCGTCGCCGATGTGGTCAAGGCCACCTCGGCTGCCGCCGTCGCCGAGTTGCGCCGGCTCGGGCTCCGGTGTGTGCTGCTCACCGGAGACCACGAAGCCGTCGCCCGGAGCGTGGCAGCCGAGGTCGGCATCGACCCGGGCGACGACACCCTGATCGCCGGGGTGCTCCCGGCCGACAAGGTCGCGGTGATCAGACGACTCCAGGACGAAGGCCGGGTCGTGGCCATGGTCGGTGACGGGGTCAACGACGCCGCCGCGCTCGCCCAGGCCGACCTCGGCCTCGCCATGGGCACCGGCACCGACGTCGCGATCGAGGCATCGGATCTGACCCTGGTCCGTGGCGACCTGCGTGCCGCCGGCGACGCCATCCGCTTGGCGAGACGCACCCTGGCCACGATCGAGGGCAACCTGTTCTGGGCGTTCGCCTACAACGTCGCCGCGCTGCCGCTCGCCGCATTCGGCTTGTTGAACCCGATGATCGCGGGAGCGGCGATGGCGTTCTCGTCGGTGTTCGTGGTCACCAACAGTCTGCGACTCCGCCGCTTCCGCTGAGTCTCGGCCCGGGGTCGGGCCCCGGGGCCTCGTCAACCGGTGAAGTGCGCCTCGATCGCGGCCGCCACCAGGTCTGCGGTGTGGTCCATGCCCGCCGCGTTCGGGTGGAACATCGCCCCGTCCCCCGACAGCGAGATGCCGTTCACCCACTTCGCCGAACCGGCACAGGCATCGTGGCCGATGCTCGAGGTCGCCGTGTCGACGAAGGTCGCGTCGTGCGCATGCGCCCGGGTCTGGAGCATCGAGTTCAGGTACTGCTCGACGCCGTGGAGATAGGCGACGTCGCCGCCGCTGATCGGGACCGCGGGCCAGCATCCTTGGCCCGTGTCGGGAACGATCGTCGGATACCCGACGACGAAGACCGCCGCCTGGGGCGCCCGCTCTTCGACCGTATCGAGTACCTGGTCGATCGTCGGGGCGAGCGCGTCGATCCGCTCCCGGAGCTCGTCGACGCCGTTCACGACGTAGTCGGGTTTGCAGTCCGATTGCAGCGCCGGAATGGGCTTGAGGCAGCTCTGGAGGATCTCGGAGAAGCCGATGTCGTTCCCGCCGATGCCGATCGTGACCACCTTGGTGGCCGAACCGAGCACGTCGAGCTGCGCCAGGTTCGTGCCGTCGGAGGTGACCTGCGGCGCGGTGAAGTCGTCGGTCCGCGCGCCCGAACAACTCAGGTCCCAGAAACGACCGAAGCCGAGGTTCTCGACCGCGACCTGCTCGTAGGCCAATGCGGAGTAGTTGTGGTCCGAACGTTGGCAACCCGCGGGGACGCCCGTCTGGTCGGGGATCTGAGGTCCGGAGGTGTAGCTGTCGCCGAGCGAGACGTAGATGTCGGGAGGCGGCGGTGGGTCACAGGCGCTGAAGGACGCGACCACGACGACGAGCGCCACAGCGCAGGCGGCTCGGCGTGCAGATCGTCGGATTGGCATCGTGGTCCCCTCGGTCCCGGTGATCTCGATCGAAGCTGGCGCCCGGGCCTCGTGCCCGACCGGCCCGTGCGCTGCGCCCAGAGGTTAGACCATCGACCACTCCCGGCCACGGGCACCGGGCACCGGCTCAGCCGCGGTCGCGGAGCCGTTCGCCCAGTGCGGCGTCCTTCGCCCGGGCGGCGTCGGCCAACTCCGACTGGAATCGCGCGACCGCGTCGGCGAGCCGGGCGTCGTGGGCGGCGAGGATCCGCACCGCGAACAGTCCGCCGTTGCGGGCTCCGCCGATCGCCATCGTCGCCACGGGCACGCCCGACGGCATCTGGGCGATCGACAGCAACGAGTCCATCCCGTCGAGCACCTTCAGGGGCACCGGCACGCCGATCACCGGCAGGGTGGTCAGCGAGGCGACCATGCCGGGAAGGTGCGCCGCGCCGCCCGCCCCGGCGATGATCACCTTCAGGCCGCGCCCGGCGGCCTGCCGGGCGTAGTCGGCCATGTCGAGCGGGGTGCGATGGGCCGAGACCACGTGGGCCTCGTAGGCGATCTCGAACTCGTCGAGGGCGTCGGCGGCGGCGCCCATCACGGGCCAGTCCGAGTCCGAACCCATGATGATGCCGACGATCGGTGTGCTGGTCACGACGGACTCCCGGTGTTGCCGTTGGCGAGAAAGTGCGCAGCAGCGACCGCGCGTTCGCGGACGATGTCGCGATGGTTGCCCTGCGCGGTGACGTGGCCGACCTTGCGTCCGGGCCGCCACGACTTGGCGTACAGGTGGAACTTCGCATCGGGCCAGACGCCGAGGGCCCGGGCGAGGCGCCGGTCGATGCCGGTCGGTTCGAGGTCGCCGTCCCCGGCGAGCACGTTCGCCATCACCGTGACCGGCGCGGTGACCGCGGTGTCGCCGAGCGGCAGGTCGAGCACGGCCCGGAGGTGCTGTTCGAACTGTGACGTGCGCGCGCCCTCGATGGTCCAGTGGCCCGAGTTGTGCGGCCGCATGGCGAGTTCGTTGACGAGCAGCCGACCGTCGGTCGCCTCGAACAGCTCGACCGCGAGGACCCCGGTGACCCCGAGCGTCTCGGCGATCGTCTGCGCGATGCGGCGGGCCTGGGCGTTCATCGCCGCGTCGAGGGCCGGCGCCGGCGCCACGACCTCGACACAGATCCCGTCGCGTTGCACCGTCTCGACGACCGGCCACGCCGTCACCTGCCCCGACCGGTTGCGGGCGACGTCGATCGCCAGTTCCCGCGCGAGGGGCACGAGTTCCTCGGCCAGCAGCGGCGTGCCCGATCCGAGCAGTTCGGTGGCGTCGCCGGGACGGTCGACGACCCAGACCCCCCGGCCGTCGTAGCCGTGGCGCGACGCCTTGACGACCAGCGGCCAGCCGACCCGTTCGCCGAACGCGGCGAGCGTCCCGCTCGGATCGTCGGCCGCCTCCAGGTCGACCCACTCGGGACAGGGCACGTCGAGTTCGCCGAGCCGGCGCCGCATGGCGCCCTTGTCCTGGGCGAAGTGCAGCGCCGCCGCGTCGGGTTCGACGGCGACCCCCTCGTCGGCGAGCGCGGCGATGTGGTCGCCGGGCACGTGTTCGTGATCCCAGGTGACCACGTCGCAGCCCGCCGCGAACGCCCGGAGGTCGTCGAGATCGGTGTGGTCGCCGATCACGACGTCGGGAATCACGAGCGCCGCGCTCTCGTCAGGGCTCGCCGCGAGGACCTTGAGGGTGATACCGAGCTCGATGGCCGGGGGCTGGCACATCCGGGCGAGTTGACCGGCGCCGACGATGCCGACCACCGGCAGTCCCGTTCGCTCGTCCACGCCGCCGACCCTACTGTCCGCGGGGTGGCAGACCCTGGAACGGCAGACGCTTCCAGAACGGCGACGCAAGCGCGGATTGGCCGACGAATCCCGGAACGGCATTCGAACGCCGGCATCGCATCGGACCGCTCCAGCGGGTCATCCACACACCGGGACCCGTCGATCCCGCGTGAACGACGCGCACGGTGGGGCGCGTGGGTCGCCGGGTGCGGGTCGTCCGGCCCACACGGCCCGGTCGACGGGTCGGGATGGGCGGTCGCGGGTCGGGCGTGGTTGACTTTCACAGCGATGCCCGAAGGTCACGTCACCCATCGCCTCGCCACCGAGATGGAGCGGCGCTTCGCCCGGCGGGTCGTCCACGTGTCGAGCCCGCAGGGGCGATTCGCCGAAGGCGCCGCGCTGATCGACGGCACCAAGGTGCTCGGCGCGGAGGCCACCGGCAAGCATCTGTTCGTCCGCTTCTCGCACGCACGCTTCCTGCACGTCCACCTGGGGCTGTACGGGAGGTTCACGTTCGGTGACACACCGGCGCCCGATCCGGTCGGCGAGGTCCGTGTGCGGCTGGTGAACCGGTCGTCGTGGGCCGATCTGCGCGGCGCGACCCGGTGCGAGATCCTCGACCCGGCCGGAAAGGACGACATCGAGGCCCGGCTCGGCGACGATCCGCTGCAGCCCGGATCGACCGGCGAGCGGGCCTGGGAACGGATCTCGAAGAGCCGCGCGCCGATCGCGACGCTGCTCATGGACCAGTCGGTGGTGGCGGGCAGCGGCAACATCTTCCGCGCGGAGGTGCTGTTCAGGAGCGGGATCGACCCGATGCGAGAGGGGCGTTCGATCACCGGGGACGAATGGGCCGCGCTGTGGGCCGACTTCGTCGGGCTGATGGGCTACGCCTACGAGCACGGCCGGGTCGACACCGTCCGTGACGCCCATCTTCCCGAGGTGATGGGCCGGGCGCCCCGCGAGGACGCGCACGGTGGCGAGGTGTACGTCTACCGACGTGCGGGCCTGCCGTGTCATGTCTGCGGAGACCCGGTGCGTCAGCGCGAATTGGGGAACCGCAACCTGTTCTGGTGCCCCACCTGCCAGTCGTCCTGACCCCCGCGCTGTCCGCCCCG
>JBDZVK010000142.1:0-7077 GCA_040255725.1 Actinomycetota bacterium | reverse complement strand
GGGCCGTCGGTCGTGCTGCTGGACGAGCCCTCGTCGGGCATCGCGCAACGCGAAGCCGAAGCGCTCGCGCCGCTGCTGCGCAACCTGCGTGACCGGCTCGACGCGACATTGCTCGTCGTCGAACACGACCTCGCGCTGATCTCGCGGGTGGCCGACCGGCTCGTGGCGATGGACCAGGGCCGGATCGTCACGACGGGGACCCCCGCGGAGGTCCTCGACCACCCCGAGGTGATCGCCTCGTACCTGGGCACGGGCACGACCGCCCGCGAGCGGTCCGGACCGCTCGCCACCTCTTCGTCCGAACAAGGAGCACCATGAGCGACGAACCGCGCCCCTGGCCGACCCTGAACCCCCTGCGCCGGTGGGGACCGATCGCGCTGGTCCTCGCGGTGTTCGTGGCGCTCGCCGTGGTGGCGACCACCCGCTCACCGGACGGCACCACCGAAGTCGCCGCCGGGACGGCGACCACGACGCAGTCACTCGCCGACAACCCCGACCTGCCGATCACCTACGCCGAGGCGAAGAAGGAAGGCAAGGCGTCGTCGATGAAGTGGGCGAACTGCGACCCGACCACCGGACGCATCAGGTTCCCGTCGGTCTACGCGCCGCCGTGTGTCCCCGAACCCACCGGATCGAACGGTGGTGCCACCTCCCAGGGGGTCACCGCGTCGGCGATCAAGGTCGTCTACTACACCGCCCCGCCGGGAGACCTGACGAGCGCGATCTCGGGCAACCTCGACACGCCCGAGGCCGTCGCGGCCAGCGTGAAGCAGTACATCCGCCTGTTCGAGGCGACCTTCGAGACCTACGGCCGCAAGGTCGAGATCATCCCGATGACCGGATCGGGTGTGAGCACCGACGAGACCGCCGCGCGGGCCGACGCGGTGAAGGTCGCAACCCAGATCAAGGCGTTCGCGTCGATCGGCGGTCCCGCCCAGACCGCGGTGTACGCGACCGAACTGGCCAACCGTGGGGTGCTGTGTCTGTCGTGCGGCCTGTCGGTGCCGAATTCGACGTATGCGAAGAACGCGCCGTACATGTGGGGCACCCTTCCCACCGCCGAACAGTTCCTCGAGAACGTGGGGTTGTTCCTCACCAAGCAGCTCAACAACAAGCCCGCGAAGTGGGCCGGTGACCCGAAGATGCGCACCCGGAAGCGCACGTTCGGGGTGGTCCACTACGACCAGGACCCACCGGTGTTCACGGGGGTGTCGAAGGTGTTCAACGACCTGGGCGCCAAGAACGGCTGGAAGCCCAAGGAGAACATCACGTACCTGTTGGACCTCGCCAAGCTGCCCGAGACCGCCGCGTCGATCATCGCGAAGCTCAAAGCGGCCGGGTGCACCACCGTGGTGTTCCTCGGCGACCCGATCATGCCGATCTATCTGACCAAGGCCGCCACCGCGCAGAACTACTTCCCCGAGTGGATCGTCACCGGAACCGTGTTGACCGACACCACCTCCCTGGCTCGCAACTACGACCAGAAGCAGTGGGCGCACGCCTTCGGGGTCTCGACGCTGCCGGTTCGCACGCCGCACGACGACGCCGACGCATACCGCATCTACAACTGGTTCTACGGCCGGATGCCCGAGGCCAACAAGACCGCCGGCGTGTTCTACCCGAACCTGCTCCAGCTCTTCCAGGGCATCCAGATGGCCGGACCGAAACTGACCCCGCAGACCTTCGCGGGCGGCATGTTCAAGATGCCGCCCGCCGGCGGCAGGCCAGGCGCCCCGCAGGCCTCCTACGGCAACCCCGATCTGTTCTCGTTCGCCAAGGAGGACTTCACGTCGGTCGACGACTCGACGCTGATCTGGTGGGACGCGGACGCGAAGGGCCCCGACGAACAGGGCAAGGACGGGGTGGGTATGTACCGCTACGTCGACGGCGGCAAGCGGTACCTCCCCGGCAAGATGCCGTCTGCGCTGCAACCGTTCTTCACCAAGGCCGGGAGCGTCACCGTCTTCGACGGACAACCTCCCGGGTTGAAGACGCCGACCTACGCGCCGCCACCCGGAGCGCCCGGAGCCAAGTGAGCGACTGATCCTCAGCCGTGACCGACGAGCACGGCGACGCTCAAGGTGACGATCACGGCCAGGGCCACCCCGACGAAACGCCAGTCGCGCTCGCGCGCCCACAGCACCACCAGGGCGATCACCCGGAACGCCGGAGTGAGCGCCAGCGTCAGCACTCCGAGCGCCATGAGCAGATCGGCCGACGACCCGGCATCGCCCAGTGAGAACAGCTTCACCTCGCCGGAGTGATGCGACCCCGAAGCGATCTTCATCGCCAGACCGACGGCCATGAGCACGACCGCCACCACGAGTCCGGCGCGCAGCAGCGCCTGGATGACACGTTGCACCCGGTGGATCTCCGCCGCGGTGGCGGCGTCGATGCTCGGACGGTCAGCGGCCAACGTCGACCCCGATCGCGCTCAGCGCCATCTGCAACGCGACGAACACCAGGACGACCACCAGGATCCTGCGCAACAACGAGGGATGGACCTTCGACGAGGTCACCGCTCCCAGGGTCGCCCCGGCGACGACGCCGAGCGCGACCGGCACGACGGTGTAGGGGTGGACGTAGCCGCGGGCGAAGTACACGAAGAGACTGGCGATGGCGGTCACGCCGATCATGAAGTTCGACGTCGCGGCCGCCACCTTGATCGGTACGCGCATCCCCTCGGTCATGGCCGGCACCTTGATGAAGCCGCCGCCCACGCCGAGCATGCCCGACACCGTCCCGGCCAGAAGCGAGATCGCGCCGCCGACCGCCACCCGGTCCGCCCGGTAGGTCACGAGTCGACCGACGCCGTCGTCGTAGAAGGCCCCGGCGAGCGCGCCCGGCTCCTCCCAGCCGACCGCGGCCCCTTCCTCCGGCGCGGGTGCGAGCTCGTCGGATGCTTCCACGGCGTCGCCTCGACGGCCCACGAGCACCGCCGTGAACACCATCAGCGCGGCGAACAGTCCCGACAGCACCGACGGCGCGATCAGCACGGCGACCAGCCCACCGACGATGCCGCCGATCGTGGTCGCGACCTCCAGGGTCATGCCGAGCCGCATGTTCGCCGTGCCCTTGCCGACGTACGCGCTCCCGGCGGCGGTGGACGTCGCCACGACCGCCACGAGCGAGGTCGCGACCGCGATCCGGATGTCGAACCCGAACGCGAGCACCAGCACGGGCACGATGACGATCCCGCCACCGATCCCGATGATCGCGCCCAACCAACCGGCGACGATGCCCAGCACCGCCAGCGCGGCGACGGTGACCAGGCTCACGTCCACCCGGCGATCGTAGGCCGGACGCGGTCGGGACCCCTCCGCAGAGGGGTCCCGACCGGGCGTTCAGATCGTCGCGGCGCCGCCGCCGATGATCAGGTGTTCGTCGAGACCCGGCGGCCCCGGTTCCACAGCAGCAATGCGAACCCGGCGGCGAGCATCACCAGGCCACCGACGACCAGGATGCCGATCTGGGCACCGGTGGCGGGCAACGTGCTCCCACCCGACGTGGACGTGGCGGCGCCCGTGGCGGCGACGGTGGTGCTGGTCGAAGCCGGCGTCGACGTGGCCGGCCCGCCGTCGACGATCTCGAGCGTGGTGGTCGCGAGCACCTGGCCCGCGGCCGTGGCCGTGATCGTCACGATCCCTGCCGTGGCGTCATCGGGGATGTCCCAGGTGAAGGTGAATGCGCCCGATCCGTCCGTGGTCGCGGTGCCGATGGTGGTCCCGTCGACCGCGAGCGTGACCTCACAGTCGCTCGGGAAACCCGATCCGACGATGTCGACCGGCGTGCCGTTGTCGGCCGAGGTGGCACTCGTGGTGAGGGTCAGCGCCGGGCCGTAGTCGTCGGGTCCGACCACACAGGCCTCGGCCGCGCCGGCCGAACTCGACGTGATCGCGAAAAGACCGCTCGCGAGCGTCAGGACCGCGACGACCAGCACCACGGGGGTGCGCCGTTTCGTGCTCTTCATGAACCCCGTCCTCCATCGGCGACCGTGGGGCCGCCTCGTTCGATCGAACCTGTGACCGATCGGTCACAGGACAAGTTACATTAGATGAATTCCGGCGCCGGGTGTCAACAGGTCGGCGTTTCGTCACAGGAGAGGCGTGCCGCAGACCAGAACGCCCGATGCGATCGGCGCAACCCGGGTCGTGTGGGTGCTCGTCGCCGTCGGCGTCGTCGCCGCAGGCTTCGCGCCCTGTCACCCGACCGGCACCGCGTTGTTCGACGTGCTCGAACGCGCCGGGCTGGGCGGGGTCTTCGTCTGGTTCGCGGCACGGAGCCGGCGTTGGACGTGGTTCGTCGTCGCCGGCGCGGCCCTGATCCTGGCCGGCACGCTGTGGGGGGTCGCGCTCGCGCTCGTCGGCCTGGCGCTCGTGGTCGCCGCCGTCAGGGTGCCCGACCCACAGTGTCCCCCGCTCGGTGCGCTCGTGGGGCTGCTCGGCGGCCAGGTGCTCCTCCGGGCAGCGACGATCGGTCGGTTCGGCTTCACGGCCCTGGTCACCGCGGTGGTGATCGCCGTCGTGGTGGTGTCGGGTTATCGGGAGGCGACCGGGCTGCACCGTCGGCGCATCCGGCGGGCCTCCGGCGCGATCGTCGCGTTCGTCCTCGTCGCCATCGCGGGATTCGGCTTCACGATCTGGCGGTCGGTGGCGCCGATGGACGAAGCCCTCACCCATGCACAGGTCGGGGTGGCGAGGGCCGAAGCCGGCTCCCAGGGCGCGGCTGCGTTGCATTTCCTCGCCGCCGAAGCGGCATTCGATCGGGCACACGAGCAGCAACGCTCGCCCGTGACGAAGCTGGCCGCGGCGGTGCCGGTGCTTTCGCAACATGCCCGGCTCGTGTCGACGGCATCGCGTTCGGGCGCGGACGTCACCGCGGACGCGGTCCGCGCGGCGGCAGCGGCTCCCTACGGTGAGCTGCGCGCCGATGACGGCACGATCGACCTCGGACGGCTCGATGCGATGCGGGCCGGCCTCACCACGACGATCTCGGAGACCCGCCGGACCCTCACGCGGATCGATGCCGCTTCGTCGCCGTGGCTCGTCGCCCCGGTCCGGCACCGGATCGTCGACTACCGGTCGGACCTCGCCGACTCGCTGCCGAAGGCCGAGCAGGCGCGCCGTGCCCTCGAGGTGGTGCCGTCGCTCCTCGGCGCCACCGGGCCCAGGCACTATCTGGTGCTGTTCGCGAACCCGGCGGAGTCGCGGGGCCTCGGCGGTTTCATCGGAGCATGGGCCGAACTCGAGGCCGACCACGGGCACGTCCGGCTGACCCGCCACGGCCACATCGACGAGCTGAACGACGCCACCGACTGGCGGACCCGCACGATCACACCTCCGAGCGACTATGTCGCCAGATACGCCCGTCTCCAGCCCCGGCGCTTCATCCAGAACGTCTCCGCCTCGCCCGATTTTCCCACGGTCGCCCGCGTGAGCGCGCAGCTCTACCGCCAGACGATGCACACCCGACTCGACGGGGTGTTGTACGTCGATCCGATCGCGCTCGGTGCCCTGCTGAAGCTGACCGGACCGGTCCTCCCGGAGGGGTCGTGGTACCGGATCCATTCGAAGAACGCCGCCGACTACCTCATGCACGACCAGTACCTGAGGTACCCCGGCCGCACGGAGCGGCGGATCGACGTGCTTTCGGCAACGGCGGAGGCGACGTTCGAGGCACTCACCCACGGCGAACTCCCGCCGATCCGCCGCGTCACCGAAGTCCTGTCTCCGATGGTCCACCAGGGTCGCCTGCTGTTCTGGGCGGCCGACGCCGAGGCCGACTCCTACCTCGCTTCGGTGGGGATGACCGGCGCGTTCCCCCGACCCGACGGTGGCGACCTGCTGTCGGTCCGGATCAGCAACGCCTCGACGAACAAGGCCGACTACTACGTCGACCAGACGACCCGGTACACGGTCCGTTACGACCCGCGCACCGGAGCGACGCGCGCCACCGCCCGCGTCACCTTCGTGAACCACGCACCGTCGTCGGGCGAACCGTCGTACGTCCTGGGCAACCAGGACACGCGCACCGGCAGGACCGACGGACGACCCTTCGGGTCCGACACGTTGGCGGTGAGCGTCTACTCGGCGCTGCGACCCACCGCCCTGGCGATCGACGGTGTGGAGTCGGGCGTCGAGGTGCAGCGCGAGCTCGGCGCCTGGGTCGGTTCCCAGAGCGTCACCGTCCCGCCGGGGGGTCGGGTCACGGTGCGGATCGACCTCACCGGCACGCTGCGGCCCGACGGCATGTACCGGCTCACCGTCGCACCCCAGCCGAGCGCCCGGCCCCGCCACACCACCGTCGTGGTGGAACCGACAGATGCCTCGGGCAACGTCGTACCGGGTCTCGTGACCACGCGGACCTTCGGCGACGACGGGGTCGAGCACCTGTCGGTCGCGGCGACGGTCAGCCGGACCCCGTGAGGACCCCGGGGTTCATGATGCGGTGCGGGTCGAACGCGTCCCGCAGCCGGTTGCGAAGGTCCCGGTCGGCCCGGTCCCGGAGCTGGTCGAGGCGGGCCCGCTTCGCGGTACCGATGCCGTGTTCGGCGCTGATCGACCCGCCCATCGCCACCACCAGGTCGAGAACGGCGTCGTCGGTCCTGTCGTCGTCGGCGGCCGGGCCGGTGACGTTGACGTGCACGCTCGCGTCACCGCCGTGGCCGAACAGCCACACCCGGGTGTCGGGGTCGACCGACCGCACCACCGCGGGCACGCGGGCGACGAACTCCGCGAGGGTTCCCGGCGGCACGGCGACGTCGAGCTTGTGGGGCACCCCGACGGTGGCGATCGCCTCGGTGTGCCGTTCGCGGTAGCGCCACAGTCGGGCGCGCCCGCCCGCGTCGTCGGCCACCGCCACGTCAGAGACCCCCGACAGGCCGTCGACCGCGGCGGCCAGGGCGGCGGTGCGATCCTCGGTGTCGGCGACTTCGACGAGCACGTACCCGCCGGAGGTCTCGGCGAAGGGCGGCGGGTACGAGAACACCGCACACACCAACTCAAGACCCGTCGCGAAGAAGAACTCGGCGGACTCGATCGACGGCAGCGTGCCTCGGATCGCCTCGACCGCGACCGC
>JBDZVK010000141.1:0-7090 GCA_040255725.1 Actinomycetota bacterium | reverse complement strand
TGCGACGTGTAGAGAACGCGCAAAGGACGAGTTTGCGTCGGTAGGGGCTAGCCGGGTGGCGCCTCATCGAGGTTCAACATCGAGGGTCAACGTCGAGGTTCAACACAGCGTGGCGACGACGTTGCCGGTGGCGGGGTGTCCTGGGTCTGGTTTGTAGCCGGGGTTGGTTTTGACGATGGCGATGTGGACGAGGTCGCCGGTGATGCTGTTGCCGTGTTTGGTGATGTGGCTGGCGATGACGACGGCGATGTAGGCAGGCAGGTTGGTTGGGGGTTTGGGGCTGTTGCCGGGTTGGGTTGTCCAGGTGGCGCCGCAGGCGAGGGCGCCGCTGCCGTTGGCGGCGAAGCCTTTGAAGGCCGCAGGCGCGGGGCCGGCGCTCAGGGTGTTGGTCTTGGCCCATTGGTTGCCCCAGAAGGTCACCGTGCCGCTGGTGTCGGCGTGGTCGCCGATGACGAAAAAGCCTCCGGGGGTGGTGGCGTAGACGAGCAGGTGGCTGGTGGCCTGGGCGCAGGCGCCGCCGATGTCGCATATGTGAGTGGTGGCGGTGTGCGGGCCGAGGTCTGTGTAGATGTGCGTGCCGGTGACGTCGAACCCGTTGCCGGGGCCGGCGGTGATCATGCCATCGCTCACTTCGCCGTCGTCCCAGTTGATGGTGGCGGTGTAGTCGGACACGTCGCCCTTCGGGTCGGCGTCGGTGAACGTCGCGACGGTACCGGTCACCGGGTTGGCGCTTGTCAGGTTCGTACCGGTTGCCGATAGCGGTGCGTCGGTGACGGTGGCCGCGACGGTGGTGTGCGAGGTGTTGGCCGGGTCGTCGACGCGGCGCACGGTGATGGCCGGTTGGTAGTGGCCTTCCTCGGCGTAGGTGTGGCCGCCGGTGATGTCGAACCCGCCGCCGGGGTCGGCGGTGATGGCGGCGTCGCTTGTGGCGCCGTCGCCCCAGTTGATGGTGGCGGCGAAGTCGGCGGGCGTGGCGGTGGGGTCGGGCAGGGTGAAGGTGGCCAGGGTCGTGGTGAACGGCGCGCCTTCGCTCGCGGTGATGCCGATGGTGGTGACCTGCCCGACGAGCACACTCATGGTCGCGTCACCGCAGCCTCCGGTGTCGTCGCACACTCCGACCTTGACCTGATGGCTGCCGGGGCCGCTAAAGTTGTGGGTAAGGGCGAAGGTTTTTCCTGTCAGGGCAAGGGGTTTCGGGCCGTCGCCGTAGTCGACGGTGGCCGTCCACGATGCCGAGTCGGGGTCGGTGAAACTACCGGTGACCTGCATGGTGCCGGCCCATGGTAGGTCGAGCGACACCGGCAAGGTGAGGGTGGGCGGGGTGTTGGACACGAGGATGGTGCCGGTGCCCGGTGTGGCGATCACCTGCCGGCCGCCGGTATCGGTAGCGGCTTCGATGGCGACCCGGTAGAACTCGGTGCCCGGCCGTGGCGCGGGCGTTACGGTCACTGTCACGGTGGCGGTCGGGTGGTCGTGGGTCAACGTGACTGTGCCCGAGCCGATCACGTCGTCGGGCACCGTCGCGGTGCCCGAGGCGGCGTGCCAGGGCACAGTCACCGTCTCCCCGGCCAGGATCTGTCGCGCGGCGATGGTGAACGCCACCTGCTTCGCCGTCGACACCGGCGAGTACGCCGTCGAATCAGACGCCGACACCACCACCGGCTCGTCGTCCGCGATCGTCGCGGTTGCCGACGCCGTGCCCAATGTCGCGTTCGCCGGATGTGACAACGTGACGCTGAACGTCTCGTCCGGCTCAAGCGCGGTGTCGCCGTTGATTTCGACGTCGATCGGTGCGCTGGTGGCGCCGGGCGCGATCGTTACCGACGCATGCGCCGGCAGGTAATCGGAGGGCGCGGTGGCGGTGCCGTCGTTCGTTGCCCAGTCGACCGTGATCGGGGACGCGGACGGGTGGTCGAGGCTGACGGTGAACTGAGCCAACGCTCCGCCGCCGGTTCCTTCGGTGACAGGCGCGGCCGGCCCGCCTATCGACGCCACCGGCATCGGGTCGTCGTCGTTGATGGTTACCCGCGCCTCGGCATCGCTGATCGACAACCACGGCGCAGGGCCGTAACTGGTGGCCGGGTCGCTGATCGTGACCGTGAAGGCCCGGTCCGGCTGCGTCGTGTCATTGCCGGTCGTCGGCACGCTGATCGTCGCCGACGTCTGCCCGGCCGGGATCGTCACCGCGCCCGACGACGCGGTGTAATCCGAGCCGGCGGCCGCCGTGCCGTCTGAGGTCGCGTACTGCAGGGTCAGGTCTAGTCCCGACGGATGCGACAGCGACACCGTCACCTTCGCTGGCTTGCCCTCCGTCACGGACGCATCCGCCACCGACGCCGCAATGCCGATCTGATCGGGATCTGCCAGGTGCGCTACCGGGTCGCCCACCAGCGCCAAAGCGGCTCGGTACCCGCCGCCCTGGTTGCCGCACGCGATCTTCCAAACCGGTCGGCCCCCCGGCATCGCGACGGCCGTCGGCTTGGGGACAAACGGAACGCCGTTCGGCGGGCTGACCACGACGCTCGGATCGGTCAGGCCGAGGCTGTTGTAGCCGTCGTAGCCCCAGGCGAGCACGCTGCCGTCCGCGCGAATCGCGTAGCTGGCGGACAGGCAGGCGGTGACCGACACCACCGGCGGACCGGCGGGGAGCGGTACCTGCTTTGGCAGCACGACTGTCGTGTTGTCGTCGGAGTAGTCCGGCTCGGTGCACACGATGCTGCAGTTGTCATTGCGTCCCCACGCCCAAACGGTGCCGTCGGTCTTGAGCGCGAGGGCCTGCTCGAGATCGGCGGAGACTTGCGTGACGCTGCCTGGCCCCATGCCCTGCACCTGGCCGGGGTTCGGATCGTCGTGCCAGGCGTCGTTGCCACCGGTGATGACGCGCCCTACCGGGGCGCTGCCGTTGCCACAGGAATACAGCGAGCCGTCCTTCTTCAGAAACAATCCCGCGCCTTGGTGCGACGCCGCGATCTGCTTGTTGTCCGTACCGAGCGCGGTGACCAGGTGCGGCAGGTAGGTCGCCTCCGGCGCGTCAGGGCGACACTGCGCGGGTCCGTCGCCGTACCACGACCAGACGCTGCCGTCGGACCTCAGCAGATAACGCGCCCCGGACAACTGGAGCATGAGTTGAGTTACGCCCGAGATCGGCGCCGTCCCCCCTGAATCGGGGATGAGGATCGGGAAGTACTGCGTGTCGGTCACACCGGGGTCCTGCCACCCACCGACCCAGTCGCCCCAGACGGCCGCGGTGCCGTTGTCCAGCTGGGCGTCGAAGGCCTGCCCGAAGCCCTGCACCGAACGGGCGTACAGCTGTGATCCTGGCGCGCCGCCGGTGTCGAGCACCGGTTGCGGAATGGGGCCGCCCTTCCGGGTCGCCCCGCCGCCGAGTTGATCCCCGCCGTTGCCCCAGGACAGGACCCGACCGTCGTCGGTTATGCCGACCGAATCCCAGCCGGTGGTGGCGACGTCGCGCAGGCCGGGCAGGTCAAGCACGCTAGGGGCCCCGCCTGGCGAGCCCGGACCGCCGGAACCGGTCGGACCGAAGTCCCCCCAGCCAATGACGGCGTCGGCTCGGGTGGCGATGGCGTAGTGGGCGGTGCCGGTGGTGTCGAGCGCGAGGTGCGCGATGCGCACGCCGGCGGGCAGGGTCAGTGCGGTGGGGGCGGTGGTGCCATGGCCCCACTGTTGAACGCTGCCGTCGGCGCGCACGATGGCGGCGGTGTCGCCGCCGGCGGCCAGCTGGGTGATGGTCGCGCCGCCGGGGAGGTCGACCTTCGTGGGGGTGGACGTATCGTCCGTGGTGCCGTTGCCGAGCTGGCCGTTGTCGTTGCGGCCGAAGGCCCAGACCACGCCGTCCGTGTCGAGGACGACGGAGAACCCGCTGCCAGCGGCGAGCTCGGCTGGGTGGGTCATGGCAGGCAACGCAATCTGTTGAGGAGCACCGATGGTTGCCGATCCCGGCCCGAGTTGACCATGGTCGTTCGTGCCGCAGCCATAGAGGTCGCCGTTATCGAGCAGGATCAGCAGGTGCCCGGTGCCGGCGGCGACTTGGACCACCTTTCCGCCGAGCCCGGTGACCGGCTGGGCAGTGTCACTGACGGTTGTGCCGCAAACGCCGCCGGTCACGTATAGGCCTCCGCCACCGGTGGCTAGCGCGAGGAAGTTGCTGCCTGCAACCACCTGGGTGACGTCGGTCAGCCGGGATGCGTCGGATGCGCGTACGTAGCCGGGGGTGGTCAGGTTTCCTGCGCTGCTGCCAGTGCCGAGCGCGCCGTTGCCGTTGTCGCCCCAGGCGACCACGGTGCCATCGGCCAGGAGTGCCGCGGACTGCCGGTCGCTGGTGATGGCGGTTGCCTTCGCCCCGGTCTTGCCCAGCTGGCCGGTGCCGGACGGGTCAGGCACCGCGACAGGCGCCGGCGTGTTCCACTGGTTGCCCGCGCCCGTGCCCCAGGTCCAGACCGCTCCGTCGGTGTCGGCGGCCACGCCCATGTCGGCCCCCGCGGCCAACTGGGCGACGTCGCTGAGCCCGGTGATGTTGGAAGGGGTGTCGGCGTCGGTGCCGGTGCCGATGCGGCGACCGAGAATTTCCGCGTGTGTGCTGCCCCAGGACACCGCCTGCCCGGTGTAGTCCGAGAGCGGCGTGTCACTCGTGGCCGGGTCGCAGTCGTCATCGACCCCGTTGCCGATCACCTCGGGCCGACCAGGATTGACCAGCCCGTCGTGGTCGTCGCAGTCCGCGGTGGCGGTCCAGCCGTCGCGATCGCCGTCTGCGGCCAGCACCTGGACGGCCCAATCGGTGCTGGTGCGTTGCTGATCCGGGCCGGTGAGCGTGACGGCCAGAATGTGCGCGCCGACCTGGCCGGTCGTCGCCGTGAACGCGTAGGACTGCCCCATGACGCCCACAATCGGCACGCCGTCCAGCGTCCAGTCGGCGGACCCGACGTTGCCGCTCACCGAGAAGGTGGCCGGGGTGCCGACGGTAACCGTGGCGAACCGGCTCGCCGGCGACTGGGCGGTGATCGAGGGCGGCGCGAGCAGGTGCACGGTGACCGGGGCATAGGCGATCGCGACCTGCCCGTCCGACCCGCTGACCTTCACTCCGACCAGACCAGGCAAGTTCGCCGCGACAGTGACGGTCGGCGTGGCTCCGGTGGCGTCGTCGAACTGTCCGTCCCCGTCGGTGTCCCAGGCGTAGGAGACGATCGTCCCGCCCGTGCCGGGCGCCGACGCGGACGCGTCCAGCGTCAGCTTCGCGTCGGCCGTCGCGGTGTACGGGCCGCCGGCGTCTGCGGTCGGCGCCATCCGCGGCACCGACGACTGTGCCGCGAGTTCGGCGATGACACCGTCGACCCGGGTCGCCAGGGCCGTGGACGAAGCGGCGGCGTCCGATTCCGCCGTGGCAAGGTCGGCCAGCGCCGCCTGCAGCCCGGCTGTGGTGTTCGGATACGGCGGTTGCTTCCCGCCAGGCGCGCTATACCAACAGTTGTTGCAAGACACCTGGCCGGGCAGGCTGCTGCGCAGCCCCTCGATCTCCGTGGTGGTGTAGCCCAGGTTGCGCAGGGCTTGGATCTCGGTGCCGGTGAATCCCTTCATCTGAATGCGTGCCGCGAGCGTTCCGGACTCCTGGTGCAGCGCGGTGAACCCGGGCAATGAGCCCAGCGCGGTCGACATCGTGGTGGCGGCCACGGCACTCCGTGTCTGCGCGGCGGCCAACAGCCGGGCCAGGCTCGCAACCTCCCTGGCATGGACAAGCGCCCACGCGGCGTTCCCGGCGACCCGCGCCCCCTGGTAGCGCTCGAGCGCGTTCAGGAACGCGGTCGTGACCGCGTTCTCGACCTGCGCCGGCGCGGCAAGTGCCTCGATCGCCGCGACTGGTGCGTCAGGTGAACTCGGCAACGTCGTGGTGATCTTCGGCAGCGCGACCGGATGCTTGTAGTCGGCGTCCGGCGGGTCGGCCGCGATCGCGTCGTAGTGCTTGACCTCATTGATCGCGGCGTTGACGCCCGACCCGATCACGTCCCACGGGCCTCCGCTTGGCAGCGGGCTCTTCACCAGCGCGATCAACGACACGATCTTGTCGAGAACCTGCCGGATAGACGACGCATCTGGGTTGTCGTTTTCCACGTTGGCCAGGTCGGACATGCCCAGTTCGCCGCGCAGCGCATCCAGCGCGACGGACGCGTACAGCCACTGCAGCGCGTTTTTCGCGGCCTTGGCCTTGATGTCGCCGATGTAGCCCGTGTAACTCGGGATCACCGGCGGGAATGCCACGGTGACCGCGTTCGGAAACGCGCTGTCGACCGCGGGATCGAACCGGCCGTCCTGGCATTCGTCGACCACGACGTCGTACGTGCCTTCGCCGAGCGTGCCGCCGGGCGACGTGACGCCGAGAATCTCATCGAGGTACCCGCCCGCACTGGCACTGATGACCGTTGCGGGCGATCCGCCGCCAGCCTCCTTGAGGCCGCCGCCCTCACTTCCCGGCTTGACGATGTAGACGTCGGCGGCGGGGAAGATGAAATCGTTGGTTCCACCCAGGCCGCACAGCGTCGTGTTGCTGATCGTGCCGCTTGCCCGGATGACCTGGTTGGGGCCCGCGGAAATCGACGATTCCGCGGTGTCGCCGAACCACAAGATGTCATGCGTGGTCAATGTATCGGCATGCGATACAGCTGGATAAAAAAAACCCAGTCCGACAACCAGAACGACCCCAGCGAAGGTCGAACCCGCCCGACGTGCCAGCGCGTGTGCCACTTCTTCCCCTCCAGCGAATCGGTTCGCGCTTGCCCTCGTGACGGCAGCACCCACCATTGCCCGCGAACGACGAGCAAGGGTACCTACATATCGCGCCACGAGGTATGGGTTGAATTACGTATTGCTTTTGCGCGATTGCGGGGCGCCCGAGGGGCGAGAAAGGGCTCGATCCTCGACCCCAAGCGCCGAACTCCAGGCAACGAGTTTCGAGGTCTGGGTTCGAGGCCCGAGGCCGGCGCGCCGCCAACTAAACACGCTTCATGCGCGACACGCCGGGGGCGCACGTTGACCGCTGAAGCGCTGGCCCCTACTCTCCTTGGCACTTTCAGGTTGACAT
>JBDZVK010000140.1:4796-7092 GCA_040255725.1 Actinomycetota bacterium | reverse complement strand
CTACCCGCTGCTGCAACTGTCGTGGAAGGTCGCCCCGGCACTCGCCGCGGGCAACTGCATCGTGATGAAGCCCGCCGAGGCGACCCCCTCGACCGCCGGCTGGCTCGCCGGTGCGCTCGACGACGAAGGTCTGCCCGCCGGCGTGGCGAACCTCGTGCTCGGCCCCGGTGACCCGGTCGGCCACGCCCTGGTCACCTCGCCGGACGTCGACCTGGTCTCGTTCACCGGCGGGCTGGTCACCGGGCGGCGGATCATGGCCGACGCCGCCGCCACCGTGAAGCGGGTCGCGTTGGAACTGGGCGGCAAGAACCCCAACATCGTGTTCGCCGACGCCGACCTCGACGCCGCACTCGACCACGCTCTCACCGCGGTGTTCCTCGACTCGGGTCAGGTGTGCTCGGCCGGCGCCCGGCTCATCGTCGAGGAGTCGATCCACGACGATTTCGTCGACGAGCTCGTCGCCCGTGCCGCGGCGATCCGTCTCGGCCCGCCGGATGACGAAACGGCCGAGACCGGTCCGCTGATCAGCGCCGCCCACCGCGACGAGGTCGCCGCGTACGTCGCCGCGGCGCTCGACGAGGGCGCGGTCCTGCGCTGTGGCGGGTCGCCGCCGGACGACCCGGCCCTCGCGGACGGTCACTACTACCTGCCGACCGTGCTCGACGGTTGCGACACCACGATGGACTGCGTGCAGCACGAATCGTTCGGTCCGGTGCTCACCGTCGAGACGTTCGCCGGCTCGACCCGGGCCGAGGCCGAAACCCGGGCCGTCGAACTGGGCAACGACACGATCTACGGCCTCGCGGGTGCGGTCTGGACCCGCGACGACGCCCGCGCGGCTCGGGTCGCAGCCGCGCTGCGCCACGGGACCATCTGGATCAACGACTACCACCCCTATGTGCCCCAGGCGGAGTGGGGAGGGTACAAACAGTCCGGTGTCGGACGCGAGCTGGGTCTGGCCGGTCTCGAGGAGTACCGCGAGCACAAACACATCTGGCGCAACACGAAACCCGCACCCCAATACTGGTTCGGCGGCGACGACCGGTGAAGCGCGACCGCTTCGACTTCGTCATCGTGGGCGGCGGCTCGGCCGGTTCGGTGCTGGCGATGCGGCTGTCGGCCGACCCGACGGTGCGGGTGTGTGTACTCGAAGCGGGCCACGCCGACTGGCGGTTCGACCCGTTCGTCCACATGCCCGCCGCGCTGCCCTACCCGATCGGCAACCGCTTCTACGACTGGCGGTACGTCTCCGAACCCGAGCCCCACATGGGCGGTCGACGCGTCGCCCACGCCCGCGGCAAGGTGCTGGGCGGGTCGTCGTCGATCAACGGGATGATCTTCCAGCGGGGCAACCCGCTCGACTACGCCAAGTGGGCCGCGCACGAGGGCCTGGCGGACTGGGACTTCGCGCACTGCCTGCCCTACTTCAAGCGCATGGAGACCTGCCTCGCCGGCGCCGATGCCTGGCGGGGCGGTTCCGGACCACTCGTGCTCGAACGCGGACCGGCCACCAGTCCCCTGTTCGCCGCCTTCTTCGAAGCCACCCGGCAGGCCGGCTACCCACCGACCGACGATGTCAACGGCTACCGGCAGGAGGGGTTCGCGCCCTTCGACCGCAACGTGCACCGCGGTCGCCGGCTGTCGGCGTCGCAGGCGTACCTGTACCCGGTGCGCAAGCGTCCCAACCTCGAGGTGCGCACCCTCGCCCACGTCACGGGGTTGACGATGCGGGGCACCCGCGCCGTCGGCGTCGACTACGTCCGGACGGGCCGCGGGGCCCGCCACGTCGACGCGGACGAGGTCGTCCTGTGCGGTGGCGCGATCAACTCGCCCCAGCTGTTGCAGCTCGCCGGCATCGGACCCGAACCGGTCCTGCACGCCGCGGGGGTGCGTCCCCGGGTCGTCCTCGACGGTGTCGGCGCGAACCTCCAGGACCACCTCGAGGTCTACCTGCAGCACGCGGCATCCCAGCCGGTGTCGATCGCGCCGTGGCTGCGCCACCGTCACAAGCCCCGCATCGGCGCCGAATGGCTCTTCCTGCGGCGCGGGGTGGGCGCGACGAACCACTTCGAGGGTGGCGGGTTCGTCCGTACCGACGACACGCACGCCTACCCGAACCTCATGTTCCACTTCCTGCCGATCGCGATCCGCTACGACGGTTCCCGACCGGCCACCGACCACGGCTACCAGGTGCACATCGGCCCGATGAACACCGACGAGCGCGGGTCGGTGACGATCACCACCACCGACCCGTTCGCCCACCCGGCGCTGCGCTTCAACTACCTGTCGACGCCGG
>JBDZVK010000140.1:0-4696 GCA_040255725.1 Actinomycetota bacterium | reverse complement strand
ACCACCGACCCGTTCGCCCACCCGGCGCTGCGCTTCAACTACCTGTCGACGCCGGCGTCGCGCGCCGAATGGGTCGAGGTGGTGCGCACCGCCCGCCGCATCCTGGCCCAACCGGCGTTCGCGCCCTTCGACGCGGGTGAGATCTCGCCCGGACCGTCGGTCGAATCCGATGCGGAGATCCTCGACTGGGTCGCCTCCGACGCCGAGACGGCGCTGCACCCGTCGTGTACGGCCCGGATGGGCACCGACGACGGTGCCGTGATCGATCCGGCGACGATGCGGGTGCACGGCACCGATGGCCTGCGGGTGGTCGACGCGTCGGTGTTCCCGACGATCACCAACGGCAACATCTACGCGCCGGTGATGATGGTGGCCGAGCGGGCCGCGGACCTGATCGCCGGGCACACCCCGCTCGCCGCGGAGCCCGTGCCCTTCTACCGCCACGGCGCGGATCTACCGCTGTGGCCCGAGGGTGACCCCCGCAACGTCGCGGCTCCGGGCACGCTCACCGCCGGCTGACCGGCGGCGGCCCGGTCACCGCAGGATCTGGGCGAGCTCCCCCAGGATCCGGGCCGACTCGACGAGGTCGTCGGATCCGTCGGGCGGCGCCTCGCATTCCGACACCTGCTCGGCGAGGCGCCGCAGGCTCGTCGCCACGTCGCTCGCCTCGCTCTGGGTGACGTCGATGCGGTCGACGCGCAGTTTCGACGCGATCTGGGACTGTTGCAACCGCAGCGTCGCGGCGCTGCTGGCCGGGTCGAGTCGGCCTTCGATCACCGCATGGGCGGTGGCGACGACGATGCGGACACGGTCCCGGGGATGCACCGGCTCCCAGGGTTGTCGAACGGGCATCCCCCGGTCAACGCCGACACCACCGGTTCGGCGGACGCGGGCCCGTTCGACGGCGGCGACGCTCAGGGTGACGACGTGGCGGGCGGTGCGAGCTGCACACCTCCGCCGTGGCGGCTCGCACCGGGTAGCCCCGGTCCGGCCCCGTCACCGGCGCAGCCCGGCCCCCGGCACGGGTCGGGCTCCCCCACGCCGGGCAACCCGGCCGTGCCGGTGCCGCCCGGTCCGAAGGTGCCGGTGCCGCCGAAGTCCGTACCGAAATCCTGTGACGGCCCATAGCCGAACATGCCCAGATCGAGGGACTCGTTGCTGATGCCACAGTCCTTCGCGGCATAGCTCATCAACGAGTACACCGCCGTCACCGTGCCGTGGTGGTTCTGCATCTCGTCGTAGAACGCGCCCAGCCGCATTTGACTCTCGGAGGTGAGCGGCACCGGCGGAACCGCACCGGGGTCGCTGCCGATGGCCGCGTACTGCGTCGAATGCCCGCCGGGGCCGATGTTCGACTCGATCCGTTCCGCAGCGTCCCCCAACGCGGCGACCTTGGCGCGGATCGAGCGGGGCGCGACGCGTTCGAGCGAACGGAACTCCTCCGCCGCGGCCTGCATCGTCGCGGCGGCCTGTTCGTCGGTCCCCGAGTTCACCTGGGCGGCGAGCTGCATGAACGACGGCACGTCGTCGAGCTGGTCACAGAAGGCGACCTGGTCGCCGTCGTACTTCGCGCAGCCGACCGCCATGGCGACGATCAGGATCACGACGAAGGCGATCGCCGCGACCTGCACGCCCCGAGTCCGCCGCGTGGAGCGGTTCTGGTCCGGTGCGCTGCCGGGTGCTGTCACGCGGGAACCACCGGTGGCCGGTGGAGTCGCCTGTGAGCGCCCGGCGCCGCTCGACCGGCCACGCGCGCCCCGGTCCCGACCGCTCCGGGGTGCCCGGCCCGATACCGAGCGCGTCACCGCAGCGTCCTCTTCATCGGGCCGACTCCGCCAGGTCGCGCAACTCGCTCACGGCGTGGCCCAGTCCGGCCGGGTCGGCGAACAGCGCCGAGCCGGCGACGAGCACGTTCGCTCCGGCCTTCGCGGCGCCGGCGATCGTCGACGTGCCGATGCCGCCGTCGACCTCGAGGTCGATGTCGTGGCCGGACGCGTCGATCATCGCCGCGACCTCGGCGATCTTGGGCTCCATGGTGGCGATGTAGCGCTGACCTCCGAAGCCCGGGTTCACGGTCATCACCAGCACCAGGTCGACCAGGTCGAGCACGTTGGTGACCGCGGAGGCCGGCGTCGCCGGGTTCAGCGCCACCGCGGCGGCGGCGCCGAGCTCGCGGATCGCGCCGAGGGTGCGGTGCAGGTGCACACAGGCTTCGGCGTGCACGATCAACCGCGAGCATCCCGCCTCGACGTAGCGGGCCGCGAGCAGGTCGGGATCGGTGACCATCAGGTGCGCCTCGAAGGGCACGTCGACGTGCGGCCGACACGCGGCGATCACGTCGGGGCCGAAGGTCAGGTTGGGGACGAAGTGGCCGTCCATCACGTCCCACTGGATGTGATCGACCCCGGCGCTCTCGAGGTCGCGGCACGCCGCGCCGAGGTTCGCGAAATCGGCGGGCAACACCGACGGGACGATCTTCACGGGCCGTGAGGTGGGGTGCACGCCTTCCAGTCTCGCACGAGTGGCCCGACGATTCGCACCGTCGGCATCGCCGGGTCGCCACCTCGGGGTCGCCCCGGGCCCGACCGGGTGGCCGCGGGTCGCCGGTGGGGGCCGACCCGTAGGCTCGGCGGCATGGACCCTGTCGAGTTGACGATCGATGCCATGGCGACCGGTGGCGACGGGGTCGGGCGCGACCGGAACGGTCGGGTGACCTTCGTCGCCGGGGCCCTTCCCGGTGAACGGGTCACCGTGACGATCGAGCGGGCCAGGAAGCGCCACGCCCACGCGCGCCTGGTCGAGGTGCTCGAGGCCTCCCCGGAGCGGCGGTCGCCGCCGTGCCGGTACGTCGCCGCAGGCTGCGGTGGTTGCGGGTGGCAGCATGTCGAGCCGGGCGCGCAACGTCGCCTCGCCCTCGGTGTGCTCACCGAGGTGCTCGAGCGCCTCGGCGGCGTGACCGACCCCGACGTCCGGCCCGGTCCGCTGCTCGCCGACCTGGCCTACCGGACCACGGTGCGAGCCGCGGTCGTCGACGGCCGAGCCGGGTTCCGTCGGGCACGGTCACACGAGGTCGTCGCGGTCGACGAATGCGCCACGGCCCATCCGCTGCTCGCCGACCTGTTCGCCGCCGACTACCGAGGTTGCGACGAGGTGACGCTCCGGGTGGGCGTGCACACCGGTGAGCGCCTGGTCGTGGCCGCACCCCACGCCCGCCTCGTCGAGGTGCCCGACGACGTGGTCGTGGCGGGAGCCGACGACCTCGCGTCCGGGCGGCACGCCTGGTACCACGAGATCATCGACGGCCGGCGCTGGCGGATCTCGGCGACGTCGTTCTTCCAGTCCCGTCCTGACGGCGCCCAGGCACTCGTCGACCTCGTCGCCGACGGGCTCGACGGGGCGTCGGGCCGACTCGTGGATCTGTGCTGCGGCGTCGGACTGCTCGGCGGGTCGCTCGCCGCCCGGGAGCCGGCGCGTTGGGAACTCACCGGCGTCGAGCGGCATCGCCCGGCGGTGCACGACGCCCGCGAGAACCTCGCCGACGTCGAAGGGGTGCGAATCGTGCGTGCGTCGATCGACTCGTGGAGCCCCCGCCGCGCCGATGCCGTCGTCGCCGATCCGGCACGGTCGGGCCTGGGTCGAGCGGGCGTCGATGCGGTCGGGGCGACCGGCGCCGACCGGGTCGTGCTGGTGAGTTGTGATCCGGGTGCGCTGGGGCGCGACACCGGGCTGCTGCGGGCCGCGGGCTTCCGGTTCGACCACGCCACGATGGTCGATCTGTTCGCGCAGACCCCGCACATCGAAGCGGTCAGCGTCTTCACCCGCTGAACTCCACGCAAGGCCGCCCCGGAACTTGTCGCAGTTCCTCCCGCATTCCGGGAGCGACTACGACGAGTTCCGGCGAAATCGGGCGAGCGGCGGCCTCCGCCGGTGGCGTGGCCGGACCCGGGTCGATCAGAGCATCTCGCCGCGGCGCACGATCACCTTGTCGATGATCCCGTAGTCGCGGGCTTCCTCGGCGGTGAACCAACGGTCGCGCTCGGAGTCCTCCTGGATCTGTTCGACCGACTGGCCGGTGTGGTGCGCGATGCGTTCGGCGAGGAGCTGCTTGGTGTAGGCCATCTGCTCGGCCTGGATGGCGATGTCGGCAGCCTGACCCTGGAACCCACCGGAGGGCTGGTGCATCATGATCCGGGCGTGCGGTAGGGCGATGCGTTTGCCGGGGGCGCCTGCGCACAGCAGGAACTGGCCCATCGACGCACCCAGTCCGGTGCAGATCGTGCCGACGTCGGGCTGGATGAACTGCATGGTGTCGTAGATGGCGAGGCCGGCCGAGACCGAGCCGCCGGGTGAGTTGATGTACAACCAGACGTCGGCCTCGGGGTCCTGGCCTTCGAGGTGCAGCATCTGCGCCATGAGCAGGTTCGCGACGGTGTCGTTGACCTCGGTGCCGAGGAAGATGATGCGCTCGCCGAGCAGGCGGGTGTAGACCTCGGTCAGCGGGTCGAACCCTCCCGTTCCCTGCATCGTGGGGCCGGTCGGCGCAGAGGCGGTCGGCAAGGTCGGGTCTGTCAGAGTCACCATGGCGTGGCAGGCTAGTGCCGGCGGAGCCGAACCCCGCACGCCGACGTAGCCCAATTGGCAGAGGCACATGGTTTAGGTCCATGCCAGTGAGGGTTCGAGTCCCTCCGTCGGCACG
>JBDZVK010000139.1:0-7126 GCA_040255725.1 Actinomycetota bacterium | reverse complement strand
TCGACCGGATCGAGTGGTTCGCGAGCCCCGACGATCTGTGTCGCACCTTCGCCGGACTGCACCAACTGCAGCAGAACACCGAGCTCGCGCCCCTCGACGACGTGCTGTCCAAGGAGGACTTCGGCCTCGACCTCGACCCGCAACAGTGGCCGACGGTCTGGTACAAGGGCGGCTCCGAAGCGGGCGTGTTGACGACGGGTTGGCTCGCCACCGACGCGCAGGACGCCACCTACGTCGTCGAGGTGATGTTGGCGAATCCCGACGCGGCATTGCCGGCCGAGTCGATCACGACGGACGTGAAGTTGGCGAAGCAGATCTTCGGACTGCTCGCGGGCGACTGAGATCCGGCCGTACCGGCGCTCGGGCCCGGCGGGTCCGGCCACACCGGTGCCCCGGAAGCTTCTACGATGCCGGCATGACCGCCACCGCCACCGACATCGCCGATCCGGGACTGTGGGTCCTGCCGCTGAACGAGCGGATGCGCCTCCTCGGGGAGCTCCGCGAGGCCGGGCCGTTCACCCGTGCCTACAGTCCCAACCAACTCACCGGCGTCCCCGACGAGTTCTTCGCCGTCACGCGACACGCCGAGATCATCGAGATCAGCCGACGGGCCACCGACTTCTGCTCGGGGCGGGGCGCCACGAACATCCCCGACATGCCCGCGGAGGCACTCGAGTACTTCGGGTCGTTCATCAACATGGACGACCCGCGTCACGCCCGTCAACGCGGGATCGTGTCGCGCTCGTTCACTCCCCGTCAGCTCCAGGGCGTCCTCGACTCGGTGGAACGGATCTGTGACGAGGTGATCGACGGCTTCTGCGAACAGGGCGAGGCCGACCTGGTCGAGGTGTTCTCGCAGCCGTTCCCGCTGCTGATCATCTGCGACATGATGGGCATCCCGCGCAGTGAGTTCACCACCGTGCTCGAAGCGACGAACGTGATCCTGGGCTCGGGCGACCCCGACTCGTTCGAAGGCGACGACATCATCGCCGCGCTGTTCGCGGCCGGCGAGCGGCTCACCGCCCTCATGCGCGAACTGGCCGATCACCGCCGCGAGCATCCGGCCGACGACCTGACGACCAAGCTCGTGTTCAACGACGTCGACGAGGACATGCTCGACCCCTCCGAGCTCGGCGCGTTCTTCATCCTGCTCGCCGTGGCGGGCAACGACACCACGCGCACCGCGCTCAGCCACGGGACCAACATCCTCCACCAGAACCCCGAGCAGCGCGAGATCTGGAAGGCCGACCCCGAGGCCGTCACCCCGACCGCGGTCGAGGAGATCGTCCGGTACGCGACGCCGGTCACGTTCATGCGACGTACCGTCACCCACGACCTGGAGCTGTCGGGCCGGCAGTTCTCCGAGGGCGACCGGATGGTCTTGTTCTACGGGATCGCCAACCGTGACCCGCGGGTGTTCGACGACCCGGAGGTCTTCGACGTGAGGCGCGAACCGAACAACCATCTCGGGTTCGGGGGTCCGGGTCCGCACTTCTGCCTGGGTGCGCACCTGGCCCGGCGGGAGCTCTCGGTGGGGTTCCGGCGCATGTTCGAACGCCTCGGTGACCTCGAGGTCGTCGGCGACGCGGTGCCACTCGAGGCCGGCGGCATCCCGCTGGTGGGCGGCATCAAACACCTGCCTGTCCGCTTCACCCCGTCGGGCCCCCTCGGCGGCTGATCAGATCGCCGCCTGGCGACAGCTCGGGACTCCAGGCCTCCAGGCCCCGGGCGCGTGAGGATGGAACACTGGTGACCATGCTCGACTGGCGAGACCGAGCCGGGCGACCGTGAGAAAGTCACGGCGGCGCGTGGTCTTGGTCACGGTCGTCATCGTCGGCGTCCTGGTGCTCGCCGGTTGGCAGACCGTCAACTGGTGGACCTACGAACCGTGGACCGGCTTGGAATGAGTCGTCTCGACCTTCCCGGTTCCCGAAGGATACGAGCAGATCGACAGCCGAAGGGTCGGTGATCGTCCAGCGGTCTGTGATTTCAAGCCGTCCTGTCGGGATCCGTTCTTCTGGACCGAGTACCAGCGTGTCTCCGGGACCTTGGACGCCTGCACGGCCTTACAACAAAGTGCCGACCGTTGGCAGGCGATGGGATTCGACATACGTCGTCCAGATGAGACTTGGGATTACGCCTCGGACGTCGACCCGGACTGTATTGTCTCGGGCGACATCCAGGGGCACGATGTCCAAGTCTTTGCGTCTGACTCCCTGCGCAATCGGATCACCATCAACATCGGTTAGCGCCCCGGTCAGTGACGAGTTCGGTTCGTCTGCGGGTAGCCGTAGGGGAGTTCGAGGCGGTGTCGGGTCAGCAGGTCGGTGTCGCCGATGACTCCGGCCACCGGGCCATCCGCGGCGACATGACCCTCCGCAAGGATGATCGCCCGGGTGCAGGTCGCGAGGGCGGCGCTCATCCTGTTCGTAGGTGCGCACGAACAACGCACCGACCGACGACGCGATGGGGCGGACCTGCCAGAGCCACCGCGGATCGTGCCCGCGGGCGGTCATCGCCCGTCGCATCCGGCCGAGCCGATCGGTCACGAGATCCAGATAGCGCAGCATGACGGCGACGATCGACACGATCGCCGCCCGAACCCGGAGTTGGCGGAGGGCAGCCAGCAGATCCGGGAGCGGGGTCGTGGCGGTCACCACGATCCCGGCGGCCGCCGGTGATCAGCCGACACAGGGTCGACTTTCCGGCGCCGTTCGCACCGGTCAGGCCGGTCCGGCCGACGATGAACGTGCCGTCGGGCCAGGCGAAGGCGACATCGGCGAGCACGACGGCAGGGGTGAATCTCGTTGCCATGAGGCTCCTCTCGGCGGGTGCGCCGACGGCGGAGTCAGGGGCTACGACGACGTCAGCGCAAGGTGGGTGCGGTGGGAACGTCGAAGAAGCGCATCGTGGAGGGACCTCGTGGAACGATCCGCCGGCAGCCCCGACACGACGTCGGGAGCGGACCGCTTCTTCGACCCTACCTGGCCGCTCGGTCGAGGGCGCGGCGGGGGAGTTCCGGGTGCGACGGAGCCGGGACGACCGCGCGCGAACAGGACATCACCGCAGTGGCCGTCGAGGTCTCCTGTCGCACCGCACGGGACGGGCCTGTCTCAACCGGTCGGGGTGACCTCGTTCGAAGGCGACGAGGGCGGGCCGTCCCCCGCGGTGGTCACGGTGATCACGACGAATCGGTAGGGGGTTCCGTTGGTCAACCCGCCGATCGTCGCGCGCACGTTCGTCGGGTCCGACGGATCGAGCACGTCGAGAATGCCGAGGTACTGGCGGGCGACCTCGACGTCTCCGACCAACTTCAGGACACGGAAACCGAGGACGGGAGCCTGCCCGTCGACCCAGGTGGTGTCCCAGGTGACCGAGGCGCTGCCGTCGCCCGCGGTCGCCACGACGTCGAACGGCGCGGCGGGTTCAGGCGCCGGTACCGGAACGACCGGCGCCGTCGGCGGTGACTCCGTGCCGGTTCGCCCCCCGTACACGACGGTGACGGTGAAGGTGTAGGCCACGCCGTTCGTCAGACCGGTCACGGTGTCGCCCCAGTTCGAGGGGAACGGCAGCGTCCACGGCGGCTGAACAGGCAGAGGCCCCTTCCACGAGGCGAGGATGTCGATGTCCTGGGATCGGACCACCGCGGACCCTTGACGGACGGTGATGCGCACCGCTGTGGGGGTCTCGGGTCCTGGGAACCAGTCGTTGTCGAAGTCCCACCACACCCGTACCACGCCGGCATAGGAGTCGGCGCCGACCCCGGGCAGGCTCTGGTCGGGGACGACCGTACGAGTCGGGGTGCTCGCCGGGCCTTCGCCCGACGCGTTGTGCGCGGTGACCGTGAACCGATAGGCATGTCCCCGGTCCAGGCCGGTCACGGTGCAAGAGGTGGCCGTGGTCGTCTCGCAGCCGAGGCTGCCATCGGCGTCACGCACGCGATAACCGACGACCGGCCCTCCCGTCTCTGGCCCGGGGGGTGACCACGAGACCGTCACCGCACCGGGTCGTGGCACGGCATCCGCATGACCCGGTTGCCCCGGAGGCGGGGTCGCTTCGTCGGGTGGTGGTGGGGGCGTGTCGGGTTCGTCGGCGTCTGCGCCGAAGCGTTCGACCGCGCGTGCCAGGTATTCGTCGCCGGAGACGAGCCCGACGTCCAGTGAACGGGTGTCGTGCCCTGCCAGATGTCCCGACCAGAAGTCGAGACCGCCCGCGTCCGGGGCGCGGGCGAGCAGGTCGACGTACGCGAGGCCCACCAGCCGTCGACGCGACTCTTCCGACCGGACCAGCGCTTCGGCCACGGCGACCGGTCCGACCGAGCCGGTCCGGTCGACCCAGTACGCGACGCCTTCGGGATCGGCCGACCCGTCCCGCCCGAGGACCGACGAATACAGGCCGGTGACCCACGTGCGTGCGTCACCGAGGGCGAAGAGGCTGAACCGTTCGGTGGACGCGGCCAGCGAGGCCTTCACCTGTGCGAGAGAGGCGGTCCCCGAGTCGACTCGTGCCGACCAGAACGCGAGCCCACCGGCGTCGGCGGGCCGCCCGAGGATCTCGTCGTAGAGCATGCCGACGGCCTGCTCGATCCACTCCGAAGAGTCCACGATGGTGGTCGCGACCGCGGCGCGGGCTGCCGGGGTGTCGAGTGGTGCTCCCTCCAGCGCGGCGATTTCGCTGGTCGTCGGTGGACGATCGAGCAGGTCGGTGTGGACCGCTTCGACGAACGCCGCGGCCGCGTCGCTCGGCATTGCGGCGCTGGCGGGCGTGGCTCGAACACCCACGAGCGCCGTCATCGCGACGACCGTCGCCACCAGGACGGATGTCAGGCGTTTCATCGGCGACCTCCCATTCGACCGGTTCACGTTCCCTACGTGCCTAGCACAGCACGACCATCCCGCGCGGCCCGGGTCGATCGCCGCCACCGGCGGGTCATCGGACCGGCAAAGCGACTCCTGAGGGTGACGCATGCATTTCTGGCGGCGATCCGGGCAGATCGACCGTCACACGACCCGCGGCCGGTGGACTGGAATCGTCCGTGTGGCAGCGCACTCCGACGATCCCCAAGGCCGCGGCCCCACCGGCCGATGGCGGCGGTCGGGTGACGGCTTCCTCCACTGCGACGACGGGCACGTGCGTTGGGGTCTCTACGGCGCGGCCGGCGCGCTGTTCGTCATCCAGGACGATCGGGGCGTCGAAGCACTCATGCAGCTCACTCATGCAGCTCCGGTCGGCCCGGGCGCACGTGGGCGGTACGTGGTCGTGCCCCGGAGGCGCCATGATCCGGGGTGAGTCCACGTCGTCGGCCTCGACTTCGCTCTGGCGGCGGTCGAGGCCGCCACCCGGCTGGCTGCGGAGCGCGGTCTGGATGCCGAGTTCGTCTGTGCGAACCTCTACGACGCCCCGGAGGCGTTGGGTGGGCGGAACTTCGACGTCGTCTACACCGGTGTCGGCGCGCTGAACTGGTTGCCGGACCTGGCCGCGTGGGCCGACGTGGTAGCCCGACTCCTGCGTCCCGGCGGGGTGCTCTACCTGCTCGAGATCCATCCGCTCGTGGTCGGTGTCGTCGAGGACGGGCGCACGATCGGACAGGACATCTTGGAGGCCGACTTCCTCCGGTGGGACGAGGCCGGCGGCACCTATGCGGCCCCGGGTTTGGCGATGACGAACACGGCGTCGTACGAACGGGCCCACGCCAGCAGCGAGGTGGTCACCGCGGTCCTCGACGCGGGCCTGGTCGTCGAGTTGTTCCACGAGCAGTCCTTCACGAACGTGCTGTGGCCGTGGGCCGTCCGTGGCGACGACGGCTACTACCGCCTCCCCGAGGGGTGGCCGAAGTTCCCGCTCACGTATTCGCTCCGGGCGCGCCGCCCTGGGCAGGCGGCTTCCGGGCAGGAGCCGGTCGATCCTGTTCCCGAACCGGATGATCCCGGGGAGAGCGGCGGTTCACCATCTCGGTCACGCCCGGGCCGTTCGTTAGCTTGATCGGATGCCGCAGCCGTTGAGCCGGGTCGATCCGGAACCGTCCACCGACCGAGATCGGCGAGGTCGCGCGGCGTGCGGCGTCGGTGGCGTGGCCTGATGGACCTCACGATCCCGAGCCGGTTCGCCGGTCCACCTTCCATCGCGCACGGGGGCTATGTCGCGGGGCATTTTGCCGACCGGATGGCCGACGGGATGGCCGGTCGAAGCGCCGATCGAAGCGCCGATCGGGTCGGTGCGACGTCCGCGACCGGTGCCGGAGCCGTCCAGGTGACGTTGCGACGTCCCACGCCGCTCGATGCGCCCCTGCGACTCGTCGCGACGTCGGAAGACCAGTGGGCATTGCGCCACGATGGCGAGGTCTGTGCCGACGCCGTGCCCGTGTCGCTCGATCTCGCCGTCCCGGCACCGCCGAGCCTCGACGAGGCCGCGGCCGCTGCGCCGGGATCACCGTCTCACTTCAACGGTTCGGGGGTGCACCCCACGTGTTTCGGGTGCAGCATCCTGCGTGAGCCCGACGACGGATTGCGGATCACCGCCGGCCCGCTCACCGTCGACGGCCGCGAGCTGGTCGCCGCGGCGTGGACCCCCGGCCCGGCGTTCGCCGCCTCCGACGGCCGTGTCGACGTACGCCATGTCGTCGCGGCGCTGGACTGCCCCGGCGCGTTCGCCTTCATGGTCGACGGTGAACGTCCCGGTCTGCTCGGACGGATCACCTACGAGGTTCGTGGCCCCGTCGAGCTGGGCGAAACCCATGTGGTGACGGGCTGGCAGATCGGCCGGGACGGTCGCAAGCTGTTCGCGGGCACGGCGATCCACGCGGCGGACGGCACCTGTCGGGCCGTGGCCGAGGCGACCTGGTTCGTCGTGGACTGGTCGCGGGTCCGGTCGGCGGACGGCGACGGCACGGGGCGATGACCGACACCGACGACGTGTCGCCGACGGCAGCGTCGAAGAAGCCCGACGGCACCGAGCTGCACCCCGCGCGGAGCTGGATCGCCGGGCTCATGACGCTCGCCGCGGCCCGGCCTCCCGGTCTGGACCGGTGCGTGTCAGCGGGGGTCTTTGGCCCGGTTGTGGGGGCCGCAGAGTCGTTGGAGGTTGTCGAGAATCGTCGGGCCTCCCTTGGGGTAGGGGACGACGTGGT
>JBDZVK010000138.1:0-7141 GCA_040255725.1 Actinomycetota bacterium | reverse complement strand
GCCGAGCACGCCGGTGAGACGGCCGGCGCGGGAGTACAGCGCGACGAAACGGTGCTCGGCCAGAGTGCCGTCGACCACGGTCACGTCGTCGTCGGCGCGCACCTGGCCGGCCAACTGGATCTTCCGGTCGTACTGATCCGACCAGAACCAGGGCACCGGCGCGAACGGCTCGGCGTCGTCACCGGCGAGCAACGACGCGGCGGCGTGTTCGGCCTGCGCGAAGGCGTGGTCCCAGTGTTCGATCCGTGCCCACTCGCCGTCGAACACGGGGTTCGGCCAGCGGGCCACGTCACCGGCAGCGACGATGCCCGGCGCCGCGGTGCAGGTGGCGTCGCACACGATGCCGTCGTCGATCGTGAGGCCCGAGTCGGCCAACCACCCGGTGTTCGGCGTCACGCCGATGCCGACCACCACGGTGGCGGTGTCGAGCGCGCTGCCGTCGGTCAGCTCGACGCGGCAGACGCGGTCGTGTCCGTCGGCCACGACGCGTGCGACCCCGACGCCGAGTCGCAGATCGACCCCGTGGGACCGGTGCAGGTCCGCGAACACGGCGCCGATCGTCGGTCCGAGTACCCGGGCGAGCGGCTGGGCGAGCGGCTCGACGAGCACGACCGCGCGGCCGATCGTCCGGCACGTGGCGGCGACCTCGGCGCCGATGAAACCGGCGCCGACGACCACCACCGGCCCGGACGTGGTACGCACCGCGTCGCGCAATGCGGTCGCGTCGTCGAGCGTGCGCACCGTGTGGACCCCGTCGACCACCTCGGCGCCGGGCAACGTTCGTGGCGTGGCGCCACAGGCGAGCACGACGCCGTCACCGGCGAGCTCGCTCCCGTCGGCGAGACGCAGGGCGCGAGACCCGACGTCGAGGCCGGTCGCAGCGACGCCCAACCGCCACTCCGCATCGAGGTCGGGCGCGTCGGCACCGGGCAGGGCGAGACGTGCCGCGTCCCATTGCCCGGCGAGGTACTGCTTGATCAGGGGAGGGCGGTCATAGGGTCGGTGCGGCTCGTCGCCGACCAGGATCAGGTGACCATCGAACCCGAGGTGACGCAGCGCGCCCGCCGCGGCCAGACCGGCCGTGGAGGCACCGACGACCGCGATCGTGTCCAGGCCGGGTGCTCCTTCAGTCCTCGGTGAGGGTGAGGGCCTGTTTCGGGCAGCGGCGGACGGCTTCTTCGACCTTGGCCCGTCGCGACTCGTCGGGGTGTTCGTCGATGATGTACATGATGTCGTCGTCGCGGATCTCGAAGGTCTGCGGGTCGAGCCCCACGCAGATCGCGTTGGATTCACACAGGTCGTAGTCGACGGTCACCTTCACGGGATGCTCCTCTCGAGCTCGTCGCGCCGCGGCCCACGGGGCGAAATGAAACGTGTTCCTGTTCGTTGCGCACCCTACCGCGCCGCCGACGAGTTGCCGGCAGGCGGCGCGGACGGGTCACATCGGGTCCGTCTCACGGTCGTCGTTCGCCGAGCTGCGCTTGGTGAACACGCCAGGGTGCTCATCGGTCGGATGCTTCGAGCGGCGCATCCTCTGCGAGTCACGTGAAGGCGGAGAGCCCCGTGATGGCCTGACCGAGCACGAGCGTGTGCACCTCGTTGGTGCCCTCGTACGTGTAGACCGACTCGAGGTTGTTGGCGTGGCGCAGCACGGGGTAGTCGAGCGTGATCCCGTTCGCGCCCAGGATCGAGCGGGCCTCGCGCGCGACCGCGAGGGCGGTGCGCACGTTGTCCATCTTGCCGAAGCTGATCTGCGCGGCCGAGATCTTGCCGGCGTCCTTGCGACGCCCGAGGTGCAGCGCCACCAGTTGGGCCTTGTTCACCGCCACCAGCAACTCGACCAACTTCCGCTGGGTGAGCTGGAAGCCCGCGATCGGACGGTCGAACTGCACCCGCTCCCCCGCGTAGCTGCGCGCCGCTTCATAGCACGCCCTGGCCGCGCCCGAGGCGCCCCACAGGATCCCGTAGCGCGCCTCGTTCAGACACGACAGCGGCCCCCGCATCGAGTGCACGTCGGGAAGCCGGTTCGCCTCGGGCAGCCGGACGTCGGTCAACACCAGCTCGCTGGTCACCGACGCCCGGAGCGACAGCTTCGCCGGCACGTCGTGCGCCTCGAAGCCGGGCGTGTCGGTCGGGACGACGAAGCCGTGGATCGCACCGGGTCCGTCACCGTCGCGCTCCGCGCGGGCCCACACCACGGCCACATCCGCGATGCCCCCGTTGGTGATCCACATCTTGGTGCCGTTCAGGACCCAGTCGTCGCCGTCGCGGCGGGCCCGGGTCCGCATCGAACCGGGGTCCGAGCCGGAGTCGGGTTCGGTCAGCCCGAAACAGCCGATCACCTCCCCGGCGGCCATGCGGGGCAGCCACTCGTTCTTCTGCTCTTCGGAGCCGAACATCCAGATCGGGAACATCGACAGCGACCCCTGCACCGACACGAAGCTGCGGATGCCCGAATCGCCCGCCTCGAGTTCGGCACAGGCGAGGCCGTACTGCACCGCCGAGGTGCCCGCGCAGCCGTACCCGTGCAGGTTCATGCCCAGCAGCCCGAGCGCGCCGAGTTCCGGGCCCAGCTCGGTCGGGATGGTGCCGTTTTCGAACCACTCGGCGACGTCGGGCAGCACCCGGTCGGCGACGAAGCTGCGCACCGTGTCGCGCAGGAGCCGTTCGGTGTCGTCGAGCAGTTCGTCGATGCCGAGAAAGTCGAGCGGGTCGTCGCCACCTTGGCGGGTCTGGTGGGCGGGATCGGTGCGGGGGTCGACGGATTCCATCGAAGATGACTACCACCCCGGTCGGCCCGGTGCGAGATCGCGCCGGGTCGGACGACCCTGGCGGGCGTCGTCGCCGACGGCGATCCTGTCGGGACCCGGCACGCCGCTCGCCGACGTCGCCGCAGCGTCGTCCGGAGTCTCAGCCGTCGGTGCGATGATGGAGCGAGGCCGATGACGAACCCACCGAGGAAAGGGCCCGAGTCATGAGTCGGATCATTGTCGGAATCGACGGTTCCGAGAACTCACAGGTCGCTCTGCGCTGGGCGGCGAGGCGCGCGGAGACGACCGGTGACGAAGTCGTCGCGGTGCTCGCGTGGTCGTTCTTCGACCAGGGCCGGCTCCCACCGGGCGCATCGATGAAGCCCGAGTTCACCGACGACGACGCCAGACAGGTGCTCGCCAGAGCCGTCGAAGCCACCGGGCCGACCGGGCAGGTGCGTCAGCACACCATCCACGACGCGGCCGCCGAGGGAATCACCGGGTACGCCAGGCCCGACGATCTGATCGTGGTCGGCGCTCGCGGCCTCGGCGGATTCAAGGGCCTCCTTCTCGGCTCGGTCAGCCAGCGGATCCTCGAACTCGCGCCGTGCCCGGTCGCGGTGATCCGCCTCGACGACCACGACGTCCGAAGCGGCGAGATCGTGGTGGGCGTCGACGGTTCGGACGTGTCGATGCGTGCCGTGCGGTGGGCGGCCGCAGAGGCCTCCAGGCTCGGAGCACCAGTTCGCATCGTCCACGCCTGGCAGTGGCCGATGTTCGCGGAGATCGCCGTGCCCGAGATCTACGAGGCCTTGGAGAAGAACGCCGACGACCTGTTGGCGGAGGCGGCGGCGGAGCCGTCACTCGAGGGCCTGGCCGTCGAGGTCGAAGCCGTGAACGGGGGCGCCGCGCAGTCGCTCCTCCGCCACGACGACGACGCGAGGATGTTCGTCGTCGCCGATCGTGGGCGGGGCCCGATGAAACGACTGGTCCTGGGTTCGACCAGTCGTCAACTCGCCCAACACGCCACCGCGCCGGTCGTGGTCGTGCGGACCTCCGACTGACGGCGACGACCGTCGCCCGACCGGTGCGCGTGGCGATCGTCGCCGGGACCGTACCGTCGTGCTGCTCTGGTGGAGGTGATGGGAGTCGAACCCACGACCTCTTCGATGCGACCGAAGCGCTCTAGCCAGCTGAGCTACACCCCCAGAGGTGTCCCACCAGCTTAGTCGCCGTCGACGTGTCACGTCGGATCGAACGTCTGTGACGAATTTGGCTGGAATTCCCACGGTCCGCGCTCAAGGTTTCACGGCGCTCGTGCCGATGAGTGGCCCATGAAGTTCGAATCACCAGTCTCTGCACCAGCCAACCGCTCGCGGGCGCGCCGGGTCGCCGGCGCCGTCGTCGCCGGATTGCTGGCGACGGCCCTGTTGGCCGGTTGCCTGAGCGACGACCAGATCACGGTCCAGAATCAGATCAACAACGCACGCGCCGCACACGGGGTTCCCCGTCTCGCGGACTACTCGGTGTCCGACACGAAGGCCCAGAACTGGGCCAACCACCTGGCGAGCATCGGCACGCTCCAGCACAGCAACCTGACCAGCGGCTATCAGAGCGGGTCCTGGTGCTGGTTGGGCGAGAACGTCGGCATGGGTCCGAACCTCTCGGTGATCCAGAATGCGTTCATGAACTCGCGGAGCCACCGCGACAACATCCTGAGCCGGAAGTACGACCACGTCGGGTCGGGTGTCGCCAAGCGTGGCAACACCTACTACGTGGTCCAGGAGTTCGCCGACCTCTGCTGAGCCGATGTGGTCGACCCGGAGGCCCGGTGTGACCGGGACCCCCGAGTCGACCGACGATGGGGACCGTGCCGGTCCCTCCTCCGGCACGGGGTCCCACCCTCTTCCCCTCAGGACGTACCGAGTTGTACGGCAGCTCTGCCGGGAAGGTCAAGGGTCTGCGAGCGTGCGCACGGGGGAAAAACCGGGGGCAACGGGAAATCCAGATGCATCTGGTATCCCATCGAGGCGACCGACCCGGTTCGGGGCCGGCCACCCGACGGCTGCCCGGACGGCCGAGAACTAGACTGTCCACAATGTCCGAAGACGATCAGAACCGGCGCCGGCCGGGCGACGCGGACACGTCCGAGCAGGGACTCGACGTGCACGAAGGCGCCGATCGACCGTCTCTCGACGCACTCGCGAGCGACCTGCGACGCGTCGTGGGCATGCGCACCCCCACCGCGCTGCGCGACGCCCACCTTCCGGCCCTCTCGGTGTATCTCGAAGCGCCGGACGATCCTGATCGCCGTCTCGACGAACTCCGGCACGTCGTCACCCGCGCGATCGATGCGATCGACGACCCCCAGTTCCGCGACGCGGCCGAATCCCTCGTCGGGTTCGGCGACAACCGATGGACGCCCCTTCGTCAACGGGGCGAGCGGGCATCGGCGTCGTTCAACTGCTCGTTCGACGCCTACCGTCGTGCCCGCCGCTCGACCGGCGTGAGCCTTCTCGACGAGACCGTGCGACAACTGGCCCAGGCCGTCGACGCGTCGACGACGGCCGCGGTCCCGCCGATCGGCACCGACGCCGCCACACCGAACGCGCCGGGTGACCGCGGGCCGGTCGTGCGGCGTCGCACCGTGCTCGTCGCCGGCGCGGCCGCGATCGTGGTCGTGATCGCGGCGATCGCCGTCGCGATCGCGACGCGAGGAGGCTCAGGAGCCGGAACGGAGGCGGCGGCGACCACGACGGTCACGGCGCATTCGTCGACGTCGAAGCCGGGCAGAAGATGTTCCCACGCGATCGGAGCGACGACCGACCCCGCCCTCCGGCCCTACCGGGTCCCCTTCGCGACGCAGATCGCGCAGCTCACTCCCCCGGGCGAGCGCGCCCCCTGTGCGGCATCGCCGATGCTGCGGTGGGACGAACTCGTGCTCCAACCGCTCACCGACGGCGGCAGGCCCGACGGGGCACTAGTCGCGACCGACCCCGATCACGTCATGGTCATGACCGAAGCGGAGTACATGTCGTACCACCAGATCGGCGGCAAGGACGGGACCCAGGCCCAGGCCCTCGCCGGCCTCCCACGTCGACGAGCCATGTCGACCTCGGGCAAGGTGTGGTTGATCATCACCGACCACGGGGCGATGGCCAGCGCCGGACCGGACCAACCCGGCTTCTACCTGGGCGGGCCGGTGTGGACGAACTGGCAACGGAACGGCGAGGACACCGGCGACTGGGGCATACCGGCGTCGAACCCGCTGAACAACGCGGTCGGGTACTACCAGGACTTCTCCAAGGGCCGCCTCACCCTCAGCTACACCGGTGACCTGATGTTCCACCCGGTCGGCGATCCCTCGGCGAGCCTGCCGCCGGACGCCGAAGGTCAGATCCTGCGTCACGACGACGGCACCACCTGGTACATCGATCAGCACGACGTCCGTCACTGGATCCCCGACGGTGCGACGTGGGAGTGCATCCACGACCGGGGCTCACGCGAGATCGGCCACGTTCCCGGTTATGCGGTCACCACCCTGAAGCTCGGTGATCCGGCCACCTGCTCGGCCGGGAACTGAAAGGATGCGCCGCTGGGCGCATCCGGACACCTGGCGGGTCGGCCGAGCGCAGTTCGGCGAACGGCGACCGTGAGCTGAAACCGGTCGCCGGCCGCGCCGGCTCTGAGCGTGCCTCAGCGCCGCGTCGCCGACAGGACCGGCCGGCGGACCGGCGCCTGGCGCGCGACCGGCCGGGGTCGCGCCGTCGAGATCGGACGCACCTTCGCCTGCTGTTCGGTGACGAGTCGCTGACGCTCGACGAGGAGCACCACGTAACCGGTGAACGCCGCCACCGCCACGGTCGCGAGCCCGATGGTCAGGATCCCGGGCGCGGCCAGCGCCAGAACCACGGTCAGCAGTGCCGCCGTCAGCAGACCGAGCAGCACGTTCTTCCGGCGCCGACGGGCAACGGCACAGGCCATCGCGGAGGCGGGTCGGATCCGGTACGGGGCGCCACCGGCAACCGATGACGGCGCGCAGTTGGTGCGTTGAAGCGTGGAGATCTGTGACCGGAATGCGGAGACGCTGTCGGTGCGCCGATCGGCCATCCGCTCCTTCGCGTAGGAGCCGAGGACGATGATCCACACGATGGCCAGTACTCCGAGAACCACGAATGTCACGCTCCGTGCCTGCCTTCGATGTGAGTGACCGTAGTTCCATCACCTCAGGGAAATGGTGGATACCCGGCCGAGTCGGACGACGTCGTGTGACCATTCGTGGCACACCACCACGGCACCGGGACCGTCATCTGACGATGACACCCGTGTCGTGGTTGTTACGGTTCTACTACGGCGCCGTCACATTCGCCAGTCGAATCGCGACGGTACGG
>JBDZVK010000137.1:0-7180 GCA_040255725.1 Actinomycetota bacterium | reverse complement strand
CCGCCGGGGCCGAGCCCCAGCACGATCAGGTCGGCTTCGGTCGTCGTGGCAGTCATGGGATCCACGGTAGAGACCGAGATCGCCGGTTACGTGCCGGGTGCAGCGCGATCTGGCAGTCCATACGCACCATCGGCCCCGAAGTTCGGTCTTTCAGAGCCAGCCGCGTTCGGTGGCGACCCGTTGCGCCTCGGTGCGGTTGTGCGAGCCGGTCTTGGTGATCGCGGACGACAGGTAGTTGCGCACCGTGCCCTCCGAGAGGAACAGCCGCCGGGCCGCCTCGGCGACGGTCGCGCCGTCGCGGGTGGCGATCAGCACGTCGCGTTCGCGGGCGGTGAGCGGCGAGGGGCCGCTGGCGAGGGTCGCCGCGGCCAGTTCGGGGTCGACGACCCGTTCGCCGGCCGCGACGCGGCGCACCGCACCGGCGAGCTGTTCGGCCGGCGCGTCCTTGACGACGAAGCCGAGCGCGCCCGACTCCATGGCCCGCCGCAGATACCCGGCTCGACCGAACGTGGTCAGGATCAGCACCCGGCACCACGGCGTCTGGGTGGCGAGGGTGTCGGCGACGGCGAGCCCGTCGAGACCGGGCATCTCGATGTCGACCAATGCCACGTCCGGCCGGTGGGCGAGCACGGCGTCGACCACCTCGTCGCCGCGTCCGACCTCGGCCACCACCTCGAAGTCGTCCTCGAGATTCAACAACGCCGCGAGCGCGTTGCGCACCAGTGTCTGGTCGTCGGCCAGCAACAACGCGATCGTCACGGGGCCACGCTCATCACACGACGCGGGCCGTCGCCGGCTTCGACGCACCGGTGCCCGCAGCCCGGTTCCCCGGCTCCGAGGCGATCACGCGCTCACCCAGCTCCGCGGCGACCCGCCAACCGCCGTCGGGGCCCGGGCCGACGGTGAGGGTGCCGCCGGCCGCCTCGACCCGTTCGCGTAGCCCCGACAGCCCGTTGCCGACCCTGCCTGCGCCGCCGGTCACGTCGCTCCGTCGGCCGGATTCCCATCCGCTGCCCCGAGCAGGCTCCCCACCGACGCCGTCGTCGGACACGGTCACGTGCGAGGGTCCGACCTTGATCGTGCACCGGGTCGCCTGCGCGTGGCGGACCACGTTGGTGAGCCCCTCACGCACCACCCAACCGAACAGTTCACGGTTCGCCGGGTCGACCGCGTCGACCGCGCCGGGGAACTGCGTATCGATGCCCGCGGCGCGCAACACCTCACGCCCGGTCGCCAGTTCACCGGCGAGGGTCACCTCCCGGTACCCGCCCACCGCCGAGCGCACGTCGGCGAGCGCCTCGCGAGCGAGCGATTCGACCTCGGCGATCTCGGTCGCCGCGCGCTCGGGGTCGTCGGCCGACACCCGTCGAGCGAGCGAGGCCTTGACCGTGATCGACGTGAGCGAGTGACCGAGCAGATCGTGCAGGTCACGGGCGATGCGACTGCGTTCGCCCTCGGCGGCCAGGCGGGCGATCTCGCCCCGGGCCTCGGTCAGCTCGGCGTTCGCCCGGATCACCGCGAAGAACGCGAACAGGGCGAGCGAGATCAGCGGGATCGTGAAGGCCGCATCCCACTGGACGCCCGCGTGCCACGCCGGGACCGCCGGCGGCAGGAACAGCGCGAGCAGTGTCAGCACGGCGACCACCAGCAGCCCCCACGCCCGGAACAGCCCCACGGCCAGTGAACAGATGAACACGTACATCACCCACACGTCCTCGTGCGCCAGCGGCGCGACGGCGACGGTGAGTGCGATCATCGTGGCGAACAGCCAGAGCGCCCGGCGCGAGACGACCCCTGCGATCGGGCCGTTCCACGTTGCCAGCGCCAACAGGTAGCACACGCAGAACGCGCCGAGCAGTGCCAGACCCACCACCGTCCCGGCACCGTCGGTGTGCTGGCCGATGCCCACCGCGGTCTGGGCCAGGTACGCGAGGAACACCGCGGGGAACGTGAAGCCGAGCACGGCCTTGGCCCAGGCCGGTGCGCCGGCGGGGGTCACGAAACCGCTCGGTGGCGGGTCCGCTCTGCTCGATGGGTTGCTGGTCGGCATGACGTCGGTCCGGAGTGCGGCGGCGGCGATGGTTCGCTCGACGATCAGTCTCTCAGAGCCGACCGGTGTCGCGCTTCCACGCACGCATCGCGAGCACGCCCAACACGGCCGTCCAGGCCGCGATCACCGCCCAGGCGCCCAGCGGCCAGTGGGGCCCGTCGCCGTAGGCCTGTCCGGCCTGCACCAACCAGTACGACGGCACCAACTGGGTGAGGGTGTGCATGAACCCGTGCTGTGCGAGCGGCCCCCACGCCCCGCCGGCGAGGGCGAGCAGCGACGTGATGCCACCCAGTGCCGGCCCCATCGAATCGACGGTCACCCGGTGGCCGATGTACACGCCGAGCACCGCGAAGGGTACGAGCGCGACGATGATCAGGGCGGTCATCGACAGCCAGATCCCCGCGGTCGCGTGCACGCCGAGGGTGAGGCCCGCCACATAGATCAGCACCAGCGACACCGCCGCGAGTGCGTACCCCGAGGCGACCTTGGCGCCGAGATAGGTCACGGGCGTGAGCGGGGTGAGGCGCAACTGCCGGTTCCAGCCGACCTGGCGTTCCAGGGCGATGCGTGCGCCGCCCGCGGTGACCCCGATCATCGTGCCCCAGGCGGCCATGCCGCCCATGTAGTAGGTGGGGAAGGGCACGCCACCGAGGTGCGCGTGGCGGTTCGAACCCGCGATGACGTAGAACAGCGCGAGCGGGAACACCAGCGAGAAGACGAAGAAGCGCCGGTTGCGGAAGGTGCGGAGGAGTTCGTAGCGGGTGTAGGTGACAGCAGTCATTTCACGACCTCGGAAACGCCGGTGGTCAGTTGCAGGAAGGCTTCTTCGAGGTCCGCGCCCCGGACCTCGAAGTCGCGGGCGTCGGGGTGGACGGCGATCAGTGCCCGCAGGGCCAGATCGGCGTCGTCGCAACGGAGCAGCACCGCGTCGCCGTGCCGGTCGATGTCGAGCACGCCGGGCAGATCTGCCAGCTCGGTGGTGCCGACACCGGGCAGGGTGAAGCGGATCGTGCGGACGTCGACGTGGGCCTTGATGTCGGTGACCGACCCGTCGGCCACGATCGCACCGTCGGCCATGAGCACGATCCGGTCCGCGTTCGCGTCGGCCTCCTCCAGGTAGTGCGTGGCGAACACCACGGTGGTGCCCCGTTCGGTGAAGCGCCGGATCGTCCGCCAGAACTCCCGGCGGGCCTCCACGTCGAGGGCGACGGTCGGTTCGTCGAGGAAGACGAACGACGGGTCGGCGACGATCGCCAGCGCGAACCGCACCCGCTGGGTCTGCCCGCCCGAGAGTCCCTCGGTGCGGCGGTCGGCGAGTTCGCCGAGGCCGGTGATCTCGAGTGCCTCGCCCACGTCCATCGGCGTGTCGTACAGCGACGCCACCATGTCGATGAGTTCGCCGACGGTGATCTGGCCGATCAGTCCACCGGTCTGCAACATCGCCGAGACCCGACCGGCCCGCACGGCCACCTCGGGCGTGTCCCCGAGGATCGACACCGATCCCGAGTCGGGAAGGAGCAGGCCGAGCAACAGGTCGATGGTGGTCGACTTGCCGGCGCCGTTCGGGCCGAGGATCGCCACGGTCTCGCCGGGGTCGATCCCGAGATCGATGCCGCGCACCGCCTGGACGTCGCCGAAGGACTTGGTCAGCCCTTCGAGCACGATGCCCGGTGCGCTCGTTCGTGTCGTTGCGGTGGTCATGGCACCCAGGGTGCCGCGCGTGGGCGCCGACCGGTAGTCGCCGAACCCACCGATCGGCCATGACATTTGTCAGACGCGTCGCTCCCCGGTGTGCACGACGGCGTGAGCGGAGCGCGATCAGTGCGGCGTCGTCGACCCGGTTTCGAGGTCCTCGACGCGACCGTCGGCATGACGGGCGAAACGACCACGGTCAGGGGGATGCACCGGGTCGTCGTCGGGCCACGGCCAGCCGCCGAAGCGGGTCCGCTGGTACTCGTCGATCGTCGACGCGATCTCCTCGCGGGTGTTCATGACGAAGGGGCCGTAGCTCGCGACGGGTTCGCCGATCGGGACGCCGGCGAGCACGAGGACCTCGGTGCCCTCGTCGCTGTGCAGCTCGACGGGCAGTTCAGGGTGCACCGCGACAGCGGTGTCGTGGTCGATGCGGTCGGGATGACCGTGCACGTCGAGCGACCCGTGGTCGAACACGTACAGGGTCCGCACGGTGTCGCGGTTGCGGGCCGGCGGCAGGGTGACGGTCGCGCCGGCGGCGAGCACCACGTGCCAGATGGAGAGATCCGATGCGGGGTCGGCCGCCCACGAGTCCGGCGGTGGGGCGAGCGGCTCGGTGTCGAGATACGCGCCGGCGATCACCGTGACGGTCGCGGGCGCAGTGCCGGATTCGCCGCCGACGACGACCCGGGGGAGGTCGCGTTCGGCGAAAATGGTGAAAGACGGTTCGACGAGCTTGCGCGAGGCGGGCAGGTTGACCCAGATCTGGAACAGCTCCACACGGTTCGGGGCGTTCCGGTCGAGCAGCGGGAACATCTCGGCGTGCTGGATTCCCCGCCCTGCGGTCAGCCATTGCACGTCGCCGCGGCCGTAGCGTGCGGTGGCGCCGAGCGAGTCGGCATGGTCGATCAGCCCCGAACGCACGTAGGTGACGGTCTCGAAGCCGCGGTGCGGATGGGCGGGGAACCCGGGCACGGTGGCGCCGTGGTACATGCGCCAGCCGTCGATTCCGGCGAAATCCGCCCCGATGTCCCGTCCGGCGAGTGGCGCGTCGGGGCCCATCGCCTCGTTCGCCGCCGGGTACACGTCGACGTGGTGGACCGCGTTCAGGAACGGGTCGACGGTCGGCCACCGTTGCGCGTCCAGTTCGACGAGTTGCAGCACCGGGTCTTCCATGTCTCCACGCTAGAAGCGGTGAACCCGAATCGAACCCGCAACGCAGCGATGCGGCCGCCCTTCAGAGCAGGTCGCGGCGCAGCTCGTCGGGTCGACGCGGCGACAGCAGGCCCGGCGCGACGTCGAACACGGTCCGGGCACCGATCTCCCCGCGCCCGGCCAGGCGGTGTGCGGCCCGGGCGTAGGCCACCAGCACACTCGCGGTGAACGACGGGTTGTGGCCGAGGCCGAGGCGGTACTCGATCGTGTGGTCGGCACCGTCGGCGGTCGTGCCGCTGCGGATCACGACCCCGCCGTGGGGCATGGCGCCGTGCTCGCGGGCGAGTTCCTCGGCGGTGACGAAGGTGACGGTGGTGGCATAGGGCGCGAAGTAGTCGGGCATCCCGACGATCGCGGCGCGGACCTCGTCGGGGTCCGCGCCCTCGTCGAGCACGACGAAGCACGCACGGGTGTGCGACGTGCCCGGTGTCAACTCGGGCCGGGACCCCGAGCGGACCGCGTCGATGGCGGCCGGGACCGGCTCGGTGTACTGCACCCCCGCGGCGACGCCCGGGATCCGGCGGATCGCGTCGCTGTGACCCTGGCTGACCCCGCGCCCCCAGAACGTGGCGGTCTGGCCCTCGGGCAGGATCGCCTCACCGAACAGGCGGTTCAGGCTGAACAGGCCCGGGTCCCAGCCCGTCGAGATGATCGCGAGGGTGCCCGCGGCGCGGGCGGCGGCGTCGACGGTGGCGAAGTACTCGCCGATCTTCGCATGCGTGTCGTAGGAATCGACGACACAGAACCTCGTCACGAGGTCGGGCACCTGCGCGGGGAGATCGTCCTTCGAGCCTCCGCACGCCACCATCACGTCGATCGCGTCGACCAGGTCGTCGGCCTCGTCGACGTGGTGCACCGTCACGTCGCCGTCCGACGGGGTGAGCGACCCGGGATCCCGCCGGGTGAAGATGCCCACCAGCTCGAGGTCGGGTTGCCGGCCGACGGCGGCTTCGACGCCGCGGCCGAGGTTCCCGTAGCCGAAGATGCCCAGGCGGATCCGGTCGCTCATGTCCGGGCGGCTCACGTGCGGTCGAGGTGGCGGTGGATGGCGGCACGGTACTCGTCCTCGCCGAAGGTCCACTGTTGGATGTCGGCGTCGGCCCACGCCGCCGCGAACGCCGGGTTCGCGCGGCCGATCGCCGCGGTCATCGCCCGCGTCATCGCCAACGGCCCGGGCGGAACCGCCACCAGTTCGCCGATCAACCCGGCGACCGCGTCGTCGAGTTCCGCGGCCGGCACCAGCCGGGTCACGTAACCGGTCCGCAGCAACTCGGCCGGTTCGACGACCCGGCCGGTCAGCACCCAGTCGCGGGTCACCGCCAGGCCCACCTCGCGCACCAGGATCGGCACCCCCGCCCAGGTCAGCGGCATCCCGATCACCAACTCGGGTATCCGCACCCGCGTCGTGTCGGCGGCGATGCGCAGGTCACAGACCGCGGCCAGCAGCGCGCCGCCGCCGATCACGTGGCCGTGCAGTGCGGCGACGGTCACCTGGGGAAGCCGGTCGAACTGCTCCAGCAGCCGCTGCCAGGTCGCGGTGATGTGACGTCGGGTCGCCCAGTCGCCGGTGACCGGTGCGTACGCGCTCGAGGTCAGATCGGCACCGGCGGAGAAGGCCCGGCCCGCCCCCGAAACCAGCACGACCGACACCTCCGGTCGTTCCTCGAGCTCGTCGAACGCGTCGCGCAGGGCGCGGCGGACGGTGTCGTCGAGCGCGTTGAGCCGCTCGGGGCGGTCGAGGCGGAGTCTCGCGACGCGTCCGTCGACGACGAAATCGACCGGGGCATGCTCGGAATCCATGCCGCCAGTGTCGCACGGACCGCCGGTCGGCCCGGTTCGCGGCCCCGCGGTCGGGCACCCCGCGTCCCCGATGCGGTGCCGCTCCCCTTCATCGTGCCGCGGCATGGAAGACTCGACGGCCATGACCAGAATCGGCTTCTTCGGTGCGGGCCACATCGCGGCGCTGCACGAGTACCTGCTCGCCACCTGCGACGTCGACCACGACATCGTCGCGGTGTGTGACCCCGACACCTCGCGCGCCGACGCCTTCGCGGCCCGCAACGGCGCCAAGGTGATGGACGAGGCGACGCTCATCGACGCCGTCGACGCGGTGTACGTCACGACGTGGACCGCCGAACACCCGCGGCTGGTCGCGGCGGTCGCCGCTGCCGGCAAGGCCGTGTTCTGTGAGAAGCCGCTGGCCACGAACCTCGACGACGTCGA
>JBDZVK010000136.1:4607-7184 GCA_040255725.1 Actinomycetota bacterium | reverse complement strand
CCTACGACCTGACGCTGCTCGCCCTGCACCGCAACACCCCCGAGTCGGTCGCCGACCTGGCCCGGCCCTGAACCCGCCCGCCGGCCACCGGGGCCGACCGGTGACCCTGGGGAGTCGCGCCGCGTCGGCGAGCAGCGGCCTGATCGGCTCCGATCCTGTGGGTGCCCGAGCGTGCCCTCCAGTCGGGTCGCCCTGCATCCGGGCCCATCGGTCGGTACGCTCACCGGCCATGTCGTCGCCACGCGCCATGCAGGCCGGCCGTACCTCGCCGGTGCCGGTCGCCGATGCATTCACGCACACGCTCGGACTGCCCCTGGAGCAGATCTTCCGTCGTCGGTTCGGCCCGATCCCTCCGATCTCGGGCACGACCCAGGAGGGCGAATGGACGACCGCCGGCCAGTCGCGCATCGTCCATCTGGCCGACGGCGGGTCGTTGCGGGAAGAGTTGGTGTCGGTCGACGCGCCGTCGGCGTTCACGTACCGCCTGACCGAGGTGACCGGCCCGATGCGGCCGCTCGCGTCGCACATCGACGGCGCATGGACCTTCGAGCCCGCGGGGACCGGCACGCGGATCACCTGGGCCTGGACGGTCCACCCGCGGAACGCCACCGTCGGTTCGGTGACCCTGCCCGTGTTCGCGAGGTTGTGGCGGGCCTACGCACGCCGTGCCCTCGACGAACTCGACGTGTTGCTGGTCGGCGCCTACGAATCAAACCGGCCGGACTGACGCCGCTCCGTGCGGCTCGGCGGCCTCGCTGCGAGACGCCTCGGAGCGGTTCCGCCGGGCCCGGTGTCGCGCGCACGGCGGTGCGGTGATCCGGGTCGGTCCCGGCGTTCGTCTGGGAGGCGGGATGGTGGCGCGGTCTCGCCGGCGCCGCAGGTAGGGTGCGGTCGATGCGCACCGTCCCGACGCCTGGTGTTCCACCGGCACCTGCGGACCATGCGCTGGCGATGGTGTACGGCGGGGGCGGTCCGTTCGGGATCGCGTTCGGAGCCGGGGTGGCCAAGGGCCTGCAGGCCACGGGCATTCCGGTGGCGTCGGCACCCGCGCTGGGCACCTCGGCGGGTTCCTGGGTGGCGGCGATCATGGCGTTGGGGCTCGACTACGACGACTTCGAGGACATCATCGTGCCCGCGGTTCCGGACCGGACCGACGGGGCGGTCCTCCGACCGGCCCGCCAGGCCTTCGGCGACGCCCGCAGCGCACTGGTGTCGGCCGTGGCGGTGTGCATATCGGGTGGGCGGCGCGGGCGCATGGTGCTGCGCGGCGACGAACACGACCTGGCCGAGATCTGCGCGGCGTCGTCCGCGGCGCCGTACCTGCTGCCGCGTCACACGATCGACGGCGCGGTCTACGTCGACGGCGGGGTCCGCTCGGCCACGTCGATCGGGCTGGCCGCGGATGCCGACCAGGTGATCGTCGTCGCTCCACTCGCCCGGGGCGTGCAGGGCCGGGCCGGGGCACTCATGCAGTTCTGGCTCGACCGTGAGATCCGGGCCTGGCACCGGGCAAACCCCGGTCGCCGGCTCACGCTGATCACGCCCGACGCCGGGGTGGCCGCATTCGCCGGGGCCGGGGCGAAGGGACTGTTCCACCCCGTCGAGTCGCGCCGCGCCCATCTGCCGTCGATCGCGCAGGGGCAGCGGTGGGGCGAGGCACTGCAGGCGCAGGCCGCGCGTGCCGAGGCAGGTCTCGCGCCCGAAGCCGCGCCGATCACGGCCATCGCCGGTTGACCGACCCGTCAGCCCGACGATTCGGCCGGTCATCTGCGGGGCGTTGCCGTCCCGGGCCGTCCAGGGCCGGGGCGACGGCAGGCGAGCCGGCCAAGGGCGGGGTGTCGGCCACCGCCGGACCGTCGAAGGGTTGCGCTGACGCTCGATCGGCGCCAAGGCCGTGGCGTGGCGCGAGCGCGTCGCGGCCGGTGCCGGCCCGGTGACCGGATCGTTCAGTCGGCGTCGACCGTGCGGATGACGCGGGCCGGGTTCCCGACGGCGACCACGCCCGCGGGCAGGTCCCGGGTCACGACCGCGCCCGCTCCCACCACGGTGTCGTCGCCGATCGTCACTCCCGGGCAGACGATCACGCCGCCGCCCAACCAGACGTTGTCGCCGATGGTGATCGGCTCCGCCGCCTCGAGCTTGTCGCGGCGCAGCCGCGGATCGATGGGGTGGGTCGGGGTGAGGAGCTGGACGCTCGGCCCGAGCTGGCAGTCCGCGCCGATCGTGATCGGGGCGACGTCGAGTGCGGTGAAGTTGAAGTTCGCGAACGTGCGGTCGCCGATGCTCATGCGGTCGCCGTACTCGACGAAGAACGGCGGACGGATGATCACGTCGGTACCGAGACCGGCGATGAGCTGGGAGAGCAACGAACGAGCGTCGTCCGAGCCCTCCTCGACCGCCCGGCCATACGCATGCGACAGCCGCCGAGCCCGCTCCTCGAGCGCGGCGTTCTCCGGATCGTCGGCAATGTAGAGGTCGCCCGCCAGCATCCGCTCACGGTTCGTACGCGGGTCACCGGCGAAGTGGTCGCGGCTCGTCATGGTCGCAACGCTAGAAGCGCCCGTCTCGGCCGCCGCG
>JBDZVK010000136.1:0-4507 GCA_040255725.1 Actinomycetota bacterium | reverse complement strand
ACCCTCGGGCCGCGGACCTGGCCGCCAGACCAGCGCACCGCGTCGGGGTCGGCGAGGGTGAAGTTCGGGTAGCGCTCCAGCCACGTCTCGATCGCGATGCGCAGCTCCAGCCGGGCCAGGTTCGACCCGAGACAGCGGTGGATGCCCAGACCGAAGGCGGCGTGCCGGTTCTCGGACCGGTCGATGATCACCTCGTCCGCTCGCTCGAAGGCCTCGGGGTCACGGTTGGCCGAGGGGAACGGCAGCAACACCCAGTCGTCGGACTTCATCGGGCAGCCGTGGAAGTCGAAGTCGTCCTGCACGAGCCGGGCCATCGTGACCGGCGCATAGGCGCGCAGGAACTCCTCGATGGCCGTCGGAATCAGATCCGGCTCGGCCACCAGCCGCTCCCGATCGTCCGGGGTCTTGGCGAGATGCCAGATCGACGCACCGATCGCGCTCCAGGTGGTGTCGATCCCGGCGAGCAACAACAGCGCGATCGTGCCGAACACGTGTCGATGCGAGATCACCTCGCCGTCCATCTCGGCACCCAACAGGTAGCTGGTGAGGTCGTCGCGCGGCTCGGCCTGGTGCTCGGCCATCTGTGTGGAGATGTAGTCGACCAGGTGTCCGATCGTCTCGCCCCGCTCGGCCGGGGGGCGGTCGACCCGTTCGAGCGCGTCGTAGACGAACGTGCGGAACCGATCGGCGTCCGAGGCGGGAAAGCCGAGCATCTTGGCGATGACCCGCACGGGGATGTGCTGGCCGTAGTCGATCGCGGCGTCGACCACGTCGTTGCCCGCGACCTCGTCGAGCAGCCCGTTGCAGTACGCGCGGGTGAAGGGCTCGAGCGGCGCGATCGCCTTCGGGGTGAACTCGGGCAGCAGCAGTCGCCGGGCTCCGTGGTGGAAGGGTGGATCCGATGAGATCGGCGGCGCGATCCCGACCGGCGCGATGTCGCCGGGGCGGGATCCGGTGACGATGATCGAGCGCGAAGAAAAGTGCTCGGTGTCGTACGCGACCTCCGAGACCAACTCGTGGGTGAGCGGGAGCCACGCGCCGCCGTAGCGTTCGGTGTGGGCGACCGGGCACGTCCCGCGCAACTCGTCCCAGATCGGGTAGGGGTCGGCGGCCCAGACCGGATCGGTGTGATCGAAATCGGTCGCCCAGTCGGTGACCGGTCGGCGGGTCGCGGCACCGCCCGATCCGGTGCGGTCCTCGCCGACGACCTGGTCGATCGCGGCCTCTCGGCCGATTCCGGTCGTGTGGGCCGTGCCCGGGTGCTGGTCGAGGTCGGTCATGGCGTGTCGTCTGAGATGATCTCGATGGCGAACTCGGGACAGTTCGCCACCGCCAGCCGGGCCCGCTCCTCCAGACCCGCGGGCACGGTCCCGTCACCGAGTTCGTGGGAGGTGCCGTAGTCGTCGAGCTCGAACAGCTCCGGCGCGAGCGAGTAGCAGCGGTTGTGCCCCTGACACTTCTCGCCGTCGACGTGGATGCGCATGGATACCCCTTGATCAGACCCCGGCGGACGGATGCCGATGACGCGCCGGTCGGCTCACGTTACCGGCTCGGCCGCGACGGCCCGCGCGGGGCCGGTGCGCTGCGTCGATCACGTCCCGGTCCACGACCAGGGCGCTCACTTCGCCCTCGCTCCGTCGGATGGGTCAGGAGATGACGACGAGCAGGTCGCCCGCTGACACCGCCTGGCCGGTCTCGGCCCTCACCTCGGCGATCGTGCCGTCCTTGTCGGCGGTGATGTTGTTCTCCATCTTCATCGCCTCGAGCACACACACGGTCGCGCCCTGGGTGACCTCGTCGCCGACCGAGACCGACACCTTGGTGACCGTCCCCTGCATCGGGGCGGTGATCTGGCCGGCACCAGCGGCCTTCGTGCCACCCGACGACCCGGACCGGCGCGGACGGGGGGCTGTCGCGGTGGCACCGGCGGCTGCCACCGGAGCCCCGGCGGATTCGGGCACCCACATCGACACCGCGTAGCGGCGCCCGTTCACCTCGACGTCGACGTCGCGCTTGACCTTCGCCTCGCCGTCGTCGGCGGACGTGTCGACCGGGGCGCTGTCGACGCCGGTCAGGTCGAGCACGTCCTCGACCCACCTGGTGGAGTGCCGGGCGGCCCGGAAGTCCGGGTGCTCCAGGATCGCCACATCGGCCGGGATCGTCGTGGCGATGCCCTCGATCACGAACTCGTCGAGCACCCGCAGCATGCGGTCGATCGCCAGGTCACGGTCCGCGCCCCACACGCACAGCTTGCCCACGAGGTTGTCGTAGAACTGGCTGACCTCGTCGCCGGCCTGGTAGCCGTCGTCCCAGCGCACCCCGTAGCCCTGGGCGGGCACGAGGGAGCTGATCCTGCCCGGAGCGGGGATGAACTTGCCACCGGCGGGGTTCTCGGCGTTGATGCGCACCTCGATGGCGTGGCCACGGAGGTCGATCTCGTCCTGGGTGAAGCTCAGCGGTTCACCCGAAGCGACCAGGATCTGTTCGCGCACGAGGTCGATGCCCGACACCAGCTCGGTGATCGGGTGCTCGACCTGGAGGCGGGTGTTCATCTCGAGGAAGTAGAACTCGCCGTCCTGGAACATGAACTCGACGGTGCCGGCGTTCACGTAGCCGCAGGCCTCGGCGACCCTGACGGCGGCCTCGCCCATCGCCTGGCGGACCTCGTCTCCGAAGTCCGGCGCCGGCGACTCCTCGATGAGCTTCTGGTGGCGCCGCTGCGAGGAGCAGTCGCGCTCGCCGATCCACACGCAGTTGCCGTGGGTGTCGGCGATGATCTGCATCTCGATGTGGCGGGGCCAGGTGAGGTAGCGCTCGATGTAGCACTCGTCGCGACCGAAGCCCTTGAGCGCCTCGGACTGCGCCGACTCCAGTGCGTCGGCGGCCGACTCCGCGTTCTCGACGACGCGCATGCCACGCCCGCCGCCACCGTAGGCGGCCTTGATCGCCACCGGCCAGCCGTGCTCGTTGCCGAAGGCGACGATCTCGTCCGGCGACGTGAGGAACTCGGTCGTGCCCGGCACGCCCTGCACGCCCGCCTTCTGCGCGGCGATGCGGCTCGAGACCTTGTCGCCCATCACCTCGATCGCCTCGGGCGGCGGGCCGATGAAGGTCGCGCCGGCGTCGGTCACGGCACGGGAGAAGTCGGTGTTCTCCGAGAAGAACCCGTAACCCGGGTGGACCCCGTCGGCGCCGCTGCGCTCGATGACCTCGAGGATCTTGGTGGTGTTCAGGTAGCTCTCGGCGGCGGTCGAGCCGCCCAGCGCGTAGGCCTCGTCGGCCAGTCGGGTGTGCAAGGCGTCGCGGTCGAGGTCGGAGTACACCGCGACCGAGGTCACCCCCATCTCCTTGCAGGCCCGGATGACCCGGACGGCGATTTCGCCACGATTCGCAATCAAGACCTTTTTGAGCACGTCACATGGTGCCGTCTGGAGGGGACGCGATGCCAGACCGGCCCGGCGGTACCATCGCCCGATCAGCCCATTTTCCGACCGGGAGTCCAACGTGAACGCACCAGCAGAGGGGACCCGGTTCACCGACGTCCGGCGGGTGGCCGACACCGGATCGACCAACGACGACCTGATGGCACTGGGACGCCAGGGCGAGGCCGAGGGGATCGTGCTCGTCGCCGGGCACCAGACCGTCGGCCGGGGGCGGCACGGTCGGCGATGGTCCGCGCCGCCGGGGACCAGCCTGTTGTGTTCGGTGCTGCTGCGACCGCCGGCGGGCGTCGCCGACCTGGTCACGGCCACCGTCGCGGTCGCCCTCCGAAGCGCGGTCGCATCGCTCGGGGCGACCGGTGTCGGCATCAAGTGGCCGAACGACCTGATCGTCGCAGGCGCATCCGACGACCGACCGGCCGAGCCGGGGCGCGGGGACCTCGCCGGTCGCAAACTCGCCGGGATCCTCGCCGAGGTCGACGTGCCCACGGGCACCTCCGCGGCCTCCGGACCACGCACTCCCTCCGGTGCCGAACGGCTGTTGGTGGTGGTCGGCGCCGGGGTCAACGTCCACACCCCCGACGCGGTCCCCGCCGGGATCGCCGACCGCTTCGTCGCCCTCGACGCGCTCGTCTCTCCGACGCCCAGCATCGACGACGTGCTCGCCGCGTACCTGGCCGCGCTCGAAGTCGCGTACGCCGGACTGCTCGCCGACCGACACGTCGTCATCGAGCAGTGGCGGGACCACTGCGCGACGATCGGGCGCGAGGTCCGGGTCGACCTGGGCGCACGGGACCTCGAAGGACGCGCGACCGGGATCGACGACCGGGGCCGCCTCGTCGTGCGGACCCCCGACGGCGACGAGGTCGCGGTCACCGCGGGTGACGTGGTCCACTTCCACCGTGAGGGGCCCGCCGACGGTTCGGAGCGGGTGCGTCGACGAAGCGGAGTATCTCCTACAGTTTTCGGATGATCGAGTTCAGCCCCGAACAGGAAGCGTTTCGCAAGGTCGTTCGGGACTTCGCCGAGACCGAGATCGCCCCGCACGCCTTCGAGTGGGACCAGAC
>JBDZVK010000135.1:2406-7262 GCA_040255725.1 Actinomycetota bacterium | reverse complement strand
ACCGATGTCCGATTCCCCGCTGGTCACCGATCGGGAGCAACCCGGTGCGCCGGCCTCCGATGTGCCGCGGTCCGTGATCGGCGATGCCGTGATCGCCGCGGCGCCGTGCACGACCGGTGAGGCACCGACCAGCTACACCCCGGCCGAGCAGTTCATGCGACGGCTGCTGTTCATCCGTGAGCCCGACCCGGACGTACCCGACGACCAGGTCAACAAGCTGTTCGAGACGTCGATCCTGATCTCGGCGATCCGCTGCACCCTCGCGTACGTGGTGTTTCCGATCTTCGCGCCGGCGTTGTACGCGGCTTCCGACTGGGGTCCTGCGATCGGGTTGACGGTCGGCGCCGTGGCGTTGGTGTTCGACGTGGCCGGTATGCGCCGGTTCTGGAAGGCCGACCATCGGTGGCGGTGGCCGATGACCGGCATCTACGCGTGTGTGATGGTGCTCGTCGTGATCCTCGTGGTACACGACATCGGCTACCTGGTGAGCTGATCCGCCGGGAGAAGTGATCCGCGCTCGGCCGCCGCGCCGGTACCAGCGCCCTCAGGAGTCGAGCAGGCCCAGGCGCAGCGCCGTCGCCGCCGCCTCCGCGCGGCCGTGCACGTCCAGTTTGCGGTAGATGCTCGTGGTGTGGTGCATCACCGTCTTCGGCGAGATCGAGAGGCGACGCGCGATGTCCTTGTTCGTGTCGCCGGCGGCGATACACCGCAACACTTCGAGTTCGCGTCGGGTCAACGGATTCGCCGACGCCGCCTCGGTGGCCGCAGCCGGCGATCCGTGGGCGGCGACGACGTCGTCGAGCAACCGGTGGGCCAGCACCGTGGCCCTCGAGAAGTCGAGCGACCGCGCCTCGTCCATCCAGCGGTCGAAGGTGTCGTGGCCGACGGCACGGCGGGTGTCGTCGACGAGCTGGTTGTACGACGCGAAGTAGGCCGGGGGCATGCCGCGCTGCAGCACGTCCGACCAGGCCTCGACCACGGCGTGCAACCGCGCGACGGTGTCGCTTCGGCCTTCCAGCGCCGCGAGCGCGGCGATCGACATGAGCCCGAAACCGGTCGCGTGCCAGTAGCCGGTGTCGGCCGCCAGGCGCAGCACGCGGCGGAGTTCCCCGGCGGCGCCGACCATGTCGCCGACGAACATCGCCTCGATGCCGATGCTGGTACGCACCACGCATTCCATCCGACGGTCGCCGACCACGTCGGCCAACTCGAGCAGCTCGGCGAGCGTCGGCACGTCGCCGTCGATGACGCGACCACCGCCCACTCCACCGTCCGCACCGGCGTCCCCGTCGGGAAGCTGGGCGAGCGTGAGGCCCACGTGCAGCAACGGGCGCGCCGCCCCGATGCTGCGGGCGATCGTCGCCGACTCCCGGGCCTGCCGCCGGGCCTGGGCGAGATCGCCGCGGAGACGCGCGAACACGGCCGCACGCTGGAGGAGCTGCGCGAGCCACCACGGCCGGTCGGCGCGGCGGGCGAGGTCGATGCCTTCGTCGGTGATCTCCGTCGCACCGCCGGGATCGCCGTGGAGCACGAGGACGTGGCTGAGAAAGTCGATGGCCCGCAACTCGTCGTGAACGTCGCCCGTGACGCGGGCACGGTCGAGCCCGGCGCGAAGTTGGTCGAGCATGCGGGTCGCGTCGTGGTGCCCGGCGATCACCCCCTGGTCGGCGGCGAGGCGCGCCTCCCAGGCGGCAGCGCGGGCGACCACCTCGGGCGAGATGGTGCGGTCGACTTCGGCGGACACGGCTCCGCCGAGGTGCGCTCGTCCCTCGGCGAGCAGGCCGCGGTGCAGCCAGTACGGTCCCAATGCCGCAGCGAGCGCCAGCGCCTGTTCCGGGGCGCGGTCGGCGAGGGTGCCCAGGACGACCCTGATCTGGTCGAGTTCGTCGCCGACCATGCCGAGCCATTCGAGCTCGTCGGGTGACTCCAGGCGGCGACCGGCCTCGGCGCCGAAGTCGACCACGTGCTCGACGAGCCGGCCGGTGGCGCGCTCGAAGGATTCGGTACCGGCGAGTCGACCGCGCAGCACGTCACGGACCGGTCGCGGCAGGGCGAACCGCCGAGACGCCCCGGGGGTCGTGGTCGCGCCCCGCGTGACCGTCACGAAGTGGTGGTCGACCAGCGACTGGAGTGGATCGATGACGTCGATCTCGTCGACTCCGGCGACCGCGGCGGCGGTGGCGAGGCCGAAGCCGTGCTCGGCCGTCGACAGTGCATCGAGCAGGTGGCGTTCGGCCGGATCCAGCAGGTCATGGCTCCAGTCGATGGTCGCCTGGATGCTCCGCTGTCGGTCGGGCAGCGCCGGCGCGCCGTGGGCCAGCACGGCGACCGGGTGGGCGGCCAGCCCGCGGCCGAGTTCGTCGACCGACAGGATCGACAGTCGGCTCGCCGCGAGTTCGATGGCGAGCGGTGAGCCGCCGAGGTGCCGTGACACCTCCACCACGCCGGAGAGGTTGTGTCCGTCGAGTGTGAACCCCGGGTCGGCCACTCGTGCCCGGGCGACGAACAACTCGATCGCCGGGCGTGCGGAGACGGCCGCCGGATCGTCGATCCCCGGGTCGGCCGCGTCGATCACGGCTCCCTCGAGCGGCCCCAACTCGAGGAGCCGTTCCGAGGTCAGGCCCGAGGGGACCCGGCTCGTCACCAACAGGTGCAGTCCGTCGCAGCCGGTGAGCAGGGTGCCGAGCACGTCGGCGGCCTCGCGGACGTGCTCGAAGTTGTCGACGATCACCATCAGGTCACGGTCGGCGAGCGCGTCGACGAGCCCGCCCACGGGATCCGCCGCCGATGAACCGCCGACGCCGAGCGCGGCGCTGACCGCCGCAGGCACCTGATCGGGGCGCGCCACCCCGGCCAGCGAAACGAACGCGACCCCGTCGGCGAAGTGTCGCTCGAGGCGATCGGCGACGGCCAGGGCCACTCGGGTCTTGCCCTGTCCGCCTGGCCCCACCACGCTGACGAGCCGCGCGTTCCCGGACGTGAGCCAAGTGGCCAACGAGTCGATTTCGGCTTCTCGACCGACCAGCGCGCCCGTCGGGGTCGGCCGGTCACGCCAGCGCTGGGTGTTGTCCATCGATCGCGTCGCACCTCCCCGAACGGAGACCGCGAGTATTGCAGGATCGTCACGAGAGGAATCGGGCATCTGCCCGATGCGAAGAGCCGGGGCGGTGTCGTACGCTGCTCGACGAGTCGGCTCCTGGAGGAACGACGGTCCGATCGAGCGGCGCCTCGGGTGCTACGAGCGGGGTCGGGACCGCGCGCGCGTCGGCGGACGGCGTCGGCCGGTGGCATCGTTTCGGGCCGCGGCGCGTGGCGGTCGTTCCGATGCCCGCCGTGATGGGCCTCGTGCCCGCGATGTGCGAACCCGGCCGGATCCGACCCGTCGGCAGATCACCGGTGTGTCGGCGTCGACCTGAACCCGCCGGGACGAGCGGCGTTCGACGCCGCCTCTCGTCCTCGGCGCGTCAGCGCAGTGCGGCCACCAGCGCGCGCAGCGCCCGGCCCCGGTGGCTGATCGCCGCCTTCTCCGCCCGGGTCATCCGGGCGAAGGTGCGCCCGTCGCCGTCGTCGGGCACGAACACCGGGTCGTAGCCGAACCCTTCGACGCCCGAGCGTCGTGTGGCGATCCGGCCTTCGGCGACCCCTTCGGTGACCAGCTCCCGGCCATCGGGGGTGCACAGCACCAATACGGTGCGAAAGCGCGCGGTGCGCGCCACTTCGGGCACGTCGGACATCTCGTGCAGCAGCTTCGCGACGTTGCGGTGATCGTCGTGTTCGACCCCGGCGAAGCGGGCCGACTGCACCCCGGGCGCACCGCCGAGCGCGTCGACTTCGAGTCCGGTGTCGTCGGCCAGCGCGGCCTCACCGGTCGCCGCCATGATCGCCTCGGCCTTGAGGCGGGCGTTGCCGACGAGGGTGTCGGCGTCCTCGACGACGTCGGCGATCTCGGGAGGTCGGGCGAGCACCTCGATCCGGCCGCTCAGCAGGCCGACGAGTTCCGCGTGCTTGCCGGGATTCGCCGTGGCCAGCACGATCCGGGCCGGCGGACGGCCGAAGTTCGGCGACGGCGTCTCAGCCACCGCGTGGGGCCGGCGGTTCCGCGAGGACGGCGCGTTGCAGGGCGGTGATCTGGTCGATGCCGGTTTCGGCGAGCGCGAGCAACGCATCGAGCGCGTCCCGTCCGAACGTCGCCCCCTCGGCGGTGCCCTGGATCTCGACGAAGTCACCGAGGCCGGTGCGCACGACGTTCATGTCGACCCCGGCGACGGAGTCCTCGACGTAGGCGAGGTCGAGCATCGGCTCGCCGGCGACGATCCCGACCGAGATCGCGGCGCACTCGGTGGTGAGCGGATGGCTCGCGATCGCGCCGCTGGTGACCAGCCGCGTCAACGCGTCGTGCAGGGCGACGTAGCCGCCGCAGATCGACGCGGTGCGGGTGCCGCCGTCGGCCTGGAGCACGTCGCAGTCGACGATCACCTGACGCTCCCCCAGCGCCTTCATGTCGCACACGGCGCGCAACGACCGGCCGATGAGACGCTGGATCTCCTGGGTCCGGCCCGACTGTTTGCCCTTGGTGGCTTCGCGCCGGATCCGTTCGGCCGAAGAGCCCGGGAGCATCGAGTACTCCGCGGTCACCCAACCCGAGCCACGGCCGCGCATCCACCGGGGCACGTCCTCGTCGATCGACGCGGTGCACAGCACCCGGGTCTCACCGAAGCTCACCAGCACCGAACCCGCCGCCTGGCGGGTGAAGTCACGCGCGAAGTCGATCGGGCGGAGGGAGTCGTTGGCTCGGCCGTCGTGGCGCATGGGGAACCTCTGGTCGGTGGATCGTGGGCCAGGCCACGCTAACGCCC
>JBDZVK010000135.1:0-2306 GCA_040255725.1 Actinomycetota bacterium | reverse complement strand
CGTCGGTACGCTCGGGGCACACGCCGAGTCGACAGCGAAAGGACCGACCATGCCGAGCGAGGTACGAGGGGTGATCTCCCGGATCGCGGGGGCACCGGTCGAGCTGACCACGATCGTCGTGCCCGACCCCGGTCCCGGCGAGGTCGTCATCGATGTCGCCGCGTGCGGGGTCTGCCACACCGACCTGCACTACCGCGACGGCGGCATCAACGATGAGTTCCCCTTCCTGCTGGGCCACGAAGCAGCCGGGCACGTCGCGGCGATCGGTGACGGGGTGACCGAGGTGTCGGTCGGCGACTTCGTCGTGTTGAACTGGCGGGCGGTGTGCGGCGAATGCCGGGCGTGTCGCAGAGGAAGGCCCCAGTACTGCTTCGCCACCCACAACGCCACCCAGAAGATGACCCTTGCCGACGGCACCGAGCTGACCCCGGCGCTGGGTATCGGTGCGTTCTGTGACTCCACGCTCGTCGCCGCGGGTCAGGCGACACCGGTGAACCCGGCCGCACCGGCCGAGGCCGTGGGCCTGTTGGGCTGCGGGGTCATGGCCGGGATCGGCGCGGCGATGCACACCGGTGACGTGCAGCCCGGGGACTCGGTCGCGGTGTTCGGGTGTGGCGGTGTGGGCGACGCCGCGATCGTCGGCGCCCGACTGGCCGGCGCGACGACGATCATCGCCATCGACCGCGACCCGGGCAAGCTCACCGCCGCGGAGAACTTCGGGGCGACCCACACGATCGACGCGTCGACGGTCGACCCGATCGAGGGCGTGCGCAACCTGACCGACGGGTTCGGCGCGGATGTGTGCATCGAGGCCGTGGGCAACCCGGCGGTGCTCCTCCAGGCGTTCTACGCCCGTGACCTGGCCGGCACCGTCGTCCAGGTCGGTGTCCCCACGCCCGACATGGCGATGCCCGAGTTGCCGATGATCGACTTCTTCGGTCGCGGTGGGGCGCTGAAACCGAGCTGGTACGGCGACTGTCTGCCCAGCCGCGACTTCCCCGCCCTCACCGAGCTGTACCTGCAGGGGCGGCTCGATCTCGACGGGTTCGTGTCGGAGAAGATCGGCCTGGACGGCATCGAGGACGCGTTCGCCAAGATGCAACGTGGCGAGGTGCTGCGCAGCGTGGTGCTGCTGTGAGCGCCGCGACGAACATCGAGCTGGTCACCACCGACGGGATCTTCGCCCTCGACGGGGGCGAGTGGGAGGTCACCAACAACATCTGGTTGGTCGGCGACGACCGTGAGGTCCTGGTGGTCGACGCCGCCCACGACGCCGATGCCATCGCCGACGCGGTGCACGGCCGCCGGGTCACCGCCATCGCGCTCACCCACGGCCACAACGACCACATCGGTGCCGCGGTGGCGCTGCGCGACCTGGTCGACGCGCCGATCCTGCTGCACCCGGCCGACCGGATGCTCTGGGACGTCGTCCATCCCGATGCGTCCCCCGACCGTGATCTCGCCGAGGGCGACGTGCTGTCGGTCGCCGGCACCGACCTCGCCGTGCTGCACACCCCCGGCCACTCCCCCGGCTGCGTGTGCTTCCACGACGCCACCGGTCACCTGTTCAGCGGTGACACGCTGTTCTGTGGCGGGCCGGGCGCGACGGGGCGGAGTTTCTCGGACTTCGACGAGATCATCGTGTCGATCCGCGAACGCCTGCTCTCGCTCCCACCGGAGACCGTCGTGCACACCGGCCACGGCGAGTCGACCACGATCGGCGCCGAAGCCCCCGACCTCGACGAATGGATCCGCCGCGGCCACTGACCACCGCGCCCCGACGAAATCTGGAGGGACATGGGCGAACAGCAACCATTCGTTCCAGATTTCGTGTCGGGGTGAGCGGGTACGCTTGGCGGACCGATGACTGCGCCGGATGCCCCCTTCGAGCTGACCGAACGCCACCTCGACCTCGGCACCGGCACGCTGAGCTTCTCGTTCGGGCTCGGCGACGACTCCTTCACCGAGACCTTCACGCTCGCCGAGCCACTCGACCCGGTGATCGACCCGGCGGACCCGTCGATCGGCCACCTGCTCGACGTGGCGCACCTGTGTGTCGGGGTGAGCTACCACAAACTCACCCTCCCGGGCCGCATCGTCGCCCGCCGGCCGCTCCACCCGGCGACCGCCGCCTTGGTCCCTCATCTCTACGACCACGGGCTGCGCGAGCTCGCGGTGCGCAACGGCCTGGCGGTGCCGCTCGAGGTCACCCTCGAGGAGCCCGCGGGCACGCCGGCCGAACCCGACGACCTGTTCGTCGATTCGGGAGGTGCCGACGCCGGCCCGCTCGTGCCCTTCGGTGGCGG
>JBDZVK010000134.1:0-7299 GCA_040255725.1 Actinomycetota bacterium | reverse complement strand
CGGTTCAACTCGATCTCGATCTCGGGCTACCACATGCAGGAAGCCGGCGCGACCGCCGACCTGGAACTCGCGTTCACCATCGCCGACGGGCTCGAGTACGTGCGGGCCGCGCTCGGCAAGGGCCTCGACGTCGACGCGTTCGCCCCCCGGCTGAGTTTCTTCTTCGCGATCGGGATGAACCTGTTCACCGAGATCGCCAAGCTGCGGGCCGCGCGTCTGCTGTGGTCGACGCTCATGGCCCAGTTCTCACCGAAGAATCCCAAGTCGTCGATGCTGCGCACCCACTGTCAGACCTCGGGCGTGTCGCTCACCGAACAGGACGCGCACAACAACATCATCCGCACCACGATCGAGGCGATGGCCGCGGTGCTGGGCGGTACCCAGAGCCTGCACACCAACTCCTTCGACGAGGCCCTCGGCCTGCCCACCGACCATTCGGCCCGGATCGCCCGCAACACCCAGCTGATCCTCGCCGAAGAGACCGGCATCCCCGACGTGATCGACCCGCTCGGTGGCAGCTACTACGTCGAGTCGCTCACCCAGGCACTCGCGGATCGGGCCATGGCGATCATCGCCGAGGTCGAGGAGCTCGGCGGCATGACCCAGGCCGTCGCATCGGGCATGCCCAAGCTGCGCATCGAGGAAGCCGCCGCCCGCCGCCAGGCCCGAGTCGACCGCGGCGAGGACGTCGTGGTGGGCGTGAACAAGTACCAGCCGAGCGAACCCGAAGAAGTCGACGTGCTCGACATCGACAACGCCCAGGTCCGCGAGTCACAGATCGCCCGCCTCCGACAGGTGCGTGACACCCGCGACGAGCAGGCGTGTCAGGCCGCGCTCGAGGCGCTCACCAAGGGCGCCGAAGGGAACGCGAACCTGTTGGAGCTGTGCGTCGAGGCCGCCCGCGCCCGCGCCACCGTCGGGGAGATCTCCGACGCCATGGAGCAGGTGTTCGGCCGCCACAGTGCCGAGATTCGTAGCATCTCGGGGGTGTACGGCTCCGCGTACGAGGGTGACGACGGCTACCGCGAGGTCCAGCGCGAGGTCGAGGCCTTCGCGGCCGACCAGGGACGTCGACCCCGGATGCTCGTGGCCAAGATGGGCCAGGACGGCCACGACCGTGGCGCCAAGGTCATCGCCACCGCGTTCGCGGATCTCGGCTTCGACGTCGACGTCGGCTCGTTGTTCCAGACGCCCGCCGAGGTGGCCCGCGACGCAGTCGACAACGACGTGCACGTCATCGGCGTGTCGTCGCAGGCGGCCGGTCACTCCACCCTCGTGCCGCAGTTGATCGACGAGCTGAAGGCACTGGGCGCCGGTGACGTCCTCGTGGTGTGCGGCGGAGTCATCCCGCCCAAGGACTACGAGGCGCTGCAGGCGGCCGGCGTCGCGGCGACGTTCGGCCCCGGAACCAACGTGCTCGAAGCGGCCGCGAACGTCCTGCGACTCATCCAAGGCGCACGAGGCAGCGCAGGCTAGCCGGCACGTGCCTGCGGAGACGTTCGAAGGGGAGGCACCCGACGACCTGGCCCGACGGGTCCTCGACGGCGACCGGCGGGCACTCGCCCGGGCGATCACCCTCGTCGAATCGACCCGAGCAGACCATCGTCTCGCCGCCGAACAGCTCGTCGAGACGCTGATGCCGGCGACCGGCGAGGCACTGCGGGTCGGGATCAGCGGCGCTCCCGGCGCCGGCAAGTCGACCTTCATCGAGGCGTTCGGCCTGCATCAGATCGACCGTGGCCACCGCGTCGCGGTCCTCGCCGTCGATCCGAGTTCCCGGCGCTCGGGGGGCTCGATCCTCGGCGACAAGACCCGGATGGAGCGACTCGCCCGAAACGACGCCGCCTTCATCAGGCCCTCGCCGGCCGGGACGACCCTCGGTGGCATCGCCCGTCGTTCCCGCGAGGCGCTGCTCGTGTGCGAAGCCGCCGGCTTCGACCTGATCCTGGTCGAGACGGTCGGCGTCGGACAGTCGGAGCTCGCGGTCGCCGACATGACCGATCTCTTCGTCCTGCTCGTGTCGCCGGGCACCGGCGACGAACTCCAGGGCATCAAACGGGGCATCATGGAACTCGCCGACCTGGTGGTGGTCACCAAGGTCGACGGCGAGCTCGCCGGCACCGCGCGCCATTCGGTCGCCGATCACAAGCGCGCCCTGCAGCTGCTGCGTCCGCCCCACCCGGGCATCACTCCGACGGCCGTCGGGGTCTCCTCGACCGACGGGACCGGCATCGCGGATGTGGCCGAGCGGATCGACGCCGCTCACCGCACCTTGCAGGACTCAGGCGAGCTCGACCGGCAACGTGCCGAACAGCGGCGGTCGTGGCTGTGGACGGAGATCACCGAAGGGATCCGCTCCCGCATCAGCACCGATCCGGAACTCGCGGCACGCCTCGCCGACGCCGAACACGCCGTGACCGGGGGAACCGCCTCGCCGGTCACCACCGCCCGCCGACTGCTCGACGAGTTGCGGGGATCGGAGCCACCCCGGTGATCCCCGAAGCGACGCCGGCCGGAGTCGACGAAGCCGTTCGCCAGGCCTCACCCGTTTCCCGCACGGACGAGGCCGTCGACGCCGCCGACGACCTCGCCATCGACATTCCCCTTCCCCAGACGCTCCGTACCCGGCGCCGTCGCCGCTCCGGTCTCCAGACGGTGGTCTGGTGCGGCGTCGTCGCCACGATCAGCTTCTCGATCGTTGGGCTGGTGCTCGCGATGTGCGGCTGGTTCCAACCGCTCACGGTGATCGTCGGAACCCTCGCCGTCACGGTCGCCACGCTGAAGTGGCTGCTGCCCACGGTCGCGGCCGATCCGCCACCCGACCGGCCGCACTGGGCCCTCACCGCCGGTGTCGTGGCGCTCGCGATCGTCGCGGGATTCTGGAACGGAGCACACCACGGCGAGCACCTGATCGCCGAACGCGACCCGGGCGTGTACGCCGCGACCGGTCTCTGGCTCGGTGACCACGGCAACCTCCGGATCGGCACCCCGACCGGACCGTTCGACGGGGCACCCGGGGTACGCGAGGCCGGGATCGGGTTCACCCCGAACAGCGCCGGCTCGTTGGACGCGCAGTTCGCGCACCTGAACGCGGTGTTCCTCGCCGTGGCGTCCTGGATCTCACCAAAGGCGATGTTCGTCGTTCCCGCGCTGGTGATGTCGGCAGCGCTCCTGTTGCTCTATGCGCTCGGAGTCCGACTCGGCAAGCCGATCGGCGGGGCGGCGGGCGCGCTCGCGCTCGCCGTGTCGTACCCCTACGTGTTCGTCGCCAGGGACACCTACTCCGAAGCCGTCGCGCTGTTGCTGCTGTTGAGCGGCCTGTGGGCGCTCACCTTCGTCCCTCGCAGTGGTCTGCGCGCCGGCGCGGTCGCAGGAGCGCTTCTCGGCGCAACGTGCATGGCACGAATCGACGGCTACATCCCGCTCATGCCGGTCGCCGGCGTCGTCGCACTGGAGTTCCTGCTCGCCCGGCGTCAGCGAAACGCCACACGGTGGGCCGGGTACGTGGCCGCGTACGTCGGGATGGTGGCGACCGCGACGATCGGTGGCTTCGACGTCTGGGCGTTCTCGAGGAACTACTTCGACTCGAACCTGGGTCCACGTCTGGCTGCGATGACCGGTGGCATCATCGCCGCGTCGGTGGTCGGCCTCGTCGTCGGGCGATTCGGATTCCGGTCCGACGCCGACCGGGTCTCCCCACGCGGCGCGCTGCGGTGGGGCTTCGGCGCGATCGCCGTCGCGGTCGTCGCGTTCCTGTGTTGGGCGAGCTATGTGCGACCCGACTTCGACGGGCTCCACCAGGCCATGCGCGCCAAGGTGCCCACCGTCGGTCTCCTGGTGTGGGCGAAGACGCTTTCGTACCTGTGGCTCACCTGGTATCTGGGCCCGATCCTCGTCGCTGCCGGGTTCGCCGGCCTGATCTGGATGACCGGCCGGGGCCTGTTCGACCATGACCGGACCTGGCTCGCCACTGCGGGGGTCGGGTTCGCGACGACGATCCTGTATCTGATCGCCCCGTCGATCACCCCCGACCAACCCTGGGCGATCCGCCGATTCGTCGCGGTCAGTATCCCGCTGCTGCTGCTCGCCGCGGGGATGGGGCTCGAGACACTCGCTCGTCGACGCCCACCGTGGACCGCGATCGGTGCCGGCGTGATGGGGCTCGTCATGCTCGTCGTACCCGTACAGGTGACCCGACGCCTGGCCGATTCCGCGCCCGGCGCGTCGTTGGCAGGGCGCTTCGACCGGATCTGTGAGATCGCCCACCGCGAACCCACCGCGATTCTCGTGACGCCCGGCCAGGCCCTCTCCTACACGATCCCGACGGCATTGCAGTCGTGGTGCGACGTGCCGGTCGCCGGCGCGGTCGACACGATCACCCCTGGTGAGATCCGGGAACTCTCGCTGCGCTGGCGGGCCGAAGGGCGGCGCCTCATGATCCTGTCGACCTCACCCGACGGACTGGTCGGCGTCGGCGGCACCGCGGTCGACATCCCCGGACCGGTGCTCATGGGCGCCGAGTACAGCATCGATCACGTGCCCCGCCGCCTGGTGCCCGACTCACGAATCGCTCAGTCCGACGTGGGCGTGCTCCCGCTGTTCCTGGTCACCGTGCCCTGAAGCGGCTCGGTGCGCGCCACCGTCGACGCCCCTTGCGGATCCGGATCGAGACGAGACGGTTCGATGTCGAGGCGGAGTTCGATCCGCCGGATCCGTTCCAGTGCGCGTTGGGTCACCGACCGGTGCGCGGCGATGAGATCGGCGATCACCCCGAGCGCGAACATCTGCACCGACGCGACCAGCAGGACGCCACCGAGTACGACCGACTGCAGGTGACCGCCACGGTTGCCATTGACGAGCCAGTCCCACAGGAACGGCGACCACGCGAGCAACGAGCACGCGAACAACACCAACGCCAGGACGCTGAACACGAACAACGGTTCGTACCCGGAGTAGATGCGGAAGATCCCGACGGCGTTGGTACGGACGTAGGAACCCATCGATCCGAACAGGCGCGACTCGCGCGTCTTGGGGTTCGTGCGCACCGGCACGCTGTCGATCGCCACCGAACCCTTGCCCGCCTGGATGATCGATTCGAGCGTGTAGGTGTACCGCGACACCACGGTCAACCCGATGGCCGCTTCACGGTTGTAGGCACGGAACCCGGACGTCGCGTCGGGAACCGTCGTGCCCGACGCCCGCCGCACGACCCCGCTTCCCAGGCGCTGGAGGAATTTCTTCACCGGCGAGAAGTGCTCGATGTTCGCCGTGTCACGATCGCCCACCACCATCTCGGCGTCGCCGGCCAGGATCGGGGCGATCAGGTCGGGAATCGACTCGGCGGAGTACTGGTTGTCGGCGTCGGTGTTGACGATCAGGTCCGCGCCGAGTTTCAACGACGCGTCGAGCCCTGCCTGAAAGGCATCAGCGAGCCCGCGGTTCCGAGGGAACCGGACGACGTGGTCGACGCCGTGCGCGCGGGCGACCTCGACGGTTCGGTCGGTGGAACCGTCGTCGACGATCAGCCACTCGACCACGTCGACACCCGGCAACTGCCTCGGTAGCGCGGCCAGCGTGGCCGGCAGTTGCTCCTCTTCGTCGAGACAGGGGATCTGGATGATGAGCTTCATCGGGGCATGGATCCGACCACCGGCACCGCGTCGACCACCACGGGTCCGTGCGCGCTCACCGGCTCCGCGGGTGCCTGGCTTCGGCGATCAACCACGGGAACGCATGCACGACCCGCACTTCGGCAAACGACTGGGCCAGCAGCGCCTCCAGGCGCGCCGGAGTGAAGAACTGGACGTGTTCGGGATCGTTCCCGAAGCGCCCGATGTTCTTGCCGCGTCCGAGGTTTCCGAGGCGGAACCAAGGTTCCCAGGGAACCGACACGACACATCGCCCCCGGCAGATCCGCGCAAGTTCGGCGACCGCCGGCTCGTCGGTGGTCAGATGCTCGAGCACCTCGATACAGGTCACCAGGTCGGCCGAGTCGCTCGCCACCGGCACCATCCCGGCATCGGCGACCACCGGCGACAGCCCGTCGACCCGCGACGCCGCGACCACGGCCTTGTCGTGGCGGTACTCGACGCCGACCGCGGCGTGTCCCGAGGGCAGGAACCGTTCGAGACACAGCGCTTCTCCGACACCGACGTCGACGACCACGTCGCCTGCCGCGATCTGCCCGATCGTGTCACGCAGGCGGCCGGTCCACCGCTCCAGGAGCCGACTGACGATCGGGTTCGTCGAGGCGTACTTCCTGGCGTCCTGACCCGCGGCCTCCTCCGGTGCCCCGGGGGCCAGCCCGATGGGCGCCACGCCCGCTGCGTCGGCCGTTTCCGTGGTCACGGTTCGACCTCGGCGATCGTCGCGTCGAGATTGCGACGTCGACGCATGTTCACCACCAGCTCCGCGATCAGACCCAGCGAGATCATCTGCACCGCGACGACGACCAGGAACACCCCGATGAGCAGTGCCGGCCGGTTGCCGACCGGGTCACCGGCGACCTTGATGACCGCCATCCAGATCAACAGACCCGCTCCCACCAGCCCCATGATGATGCCGGCACCGCCGAAGAGGTGGAAAGGCCGCGAGGTGTAGGTGGTGAGGAACTTGACCGTGATCAGGTCGAGGAACCCGCGCCAGAAGCGGGCCCGCCCGAACTTCGTCTCGCCGTGTCGACGCTCGTGGTGGGCGATCGGCTCCTCACCGACGGCGAAGCCGCTCCAGTGGGCCAGCACCGGAATGTAGCGGTGCAGTTCGCCGTACATCTCGAGCGACGCGGCCAGCTCGTGGCGCATCACCTTCAGGCCGCTGTTGAAGTCGCGCAGGTTCACGCCCGACACCAACGCCGTGACCCGGTTGTAGACCTTGGAGGTGTTGCGCTTGATGAACCGGTCGTGACGGTTCCGGGCGCGTGATCCGGTGATCAGGTCGAGGTCGCGCTCGTCCATCAGTTCCACCAACCGGGGCACCTCGGTCGGATCGTCCTGGCCGTCGGCGTCCATCAGGACCACGATGTCGCCCGACACCCGGGCGAGACCGGCGCTCAACGCGGCGGACTTGCCGGCGTTTCTGCGCAGGCGGACATGGTGCACACGCGGATCGTGGATCTGCGCCATGAACGCAGCCGTACCGTCGGTCGAACCGTCGTCGACGATCACCAGCTCGGTCTGACCGGGAATCGAGTCCAGCATCGTCAGCGTCTCGGGAATCAACTCCTCGAGATTGTCGCGCTCGTTGTAGGCCGGCATCAGTACCGACAGCGCCATACCCACTGGTCAACCTTCCTCGTCGGCC
>JBDZVK010000133.1:0-7301 GCA_040255725.1 Actinomycetota bacterium | reverse complement strand
GGCGACCGTGGGGTCCTACACTGCCGATGTGCGGTGTGTGGCTTGCGGTGAGACGATCCCGACCGCGTCACGGTTCTGCCCGTCGTGCGGTGCCCGCGTCGCCGTGCACGGCGAGGAACGGCGGATCGTGACGGTGCTCTTCGCCGACATGGTCGGGTTCACCTCGCTGGCTGAACGGCGCGACCCCGAGCAGGTGAAACACCTGGTCGACCGGTGTTTCCAATGGATGACCGCCGAGATCGTGGCCTTCGGTGGCAGGGTCGACAAGATCATCGGTGATGCCGTTCTGGCACTGTTCGGTGCGCCGGTGGCACACGAGGACGACGCCGAGCGGGCGGTGCGGGCGGCGTTGCGGATGCAGGAGGTCATCGACGAACGCATCGACGAGCTCGACGGAGCCGTGCGGCTCCGGATCGGAGTGAACACCGGCGAGGTGCTGGTCGGTGCGCTCAACGCGGGCGGCGACTACACGGCGATGGGCGACGTGGTGAACACCGCGAACCGGCTCCAGACCGCGGCGCAACCCGGCGAGGTGCTCGTGGGCGCGACGACCCACGCCGCGACCGAACGGGTCGTGCCCTACGTCGAGCGGGGTGTGGTGCCCGCCAAGGGACGCGAGGAGCCGGTCCGCGCCTGGCTGGCCCGCCCGCCGACGACCGCTCCGGGTGAACGTCCGGGACGTACCGTCGGACCGCTCGTCGGTCGGGACGCCGAGGTGGCCGTGCTCGGCAGCGTCGCGGCCACGGCGCTCGAAGCCGATCGGGCCGCCTTGTTGGTCCTGCTGGGCGACGCGGGCATGGGCAAGTCGCGGATCATCGCCGAGACCACGGCGTCGCTGGAACGCTCCCGCGACGCGATCGTCCTCGAAGGTCGTTGTGTGCCCTACGGCGAGGTGAACGCGTGGTGGCCCCTGGCAGACGCCCTGCGCGGCGCCCTGTCCGCCGATGCCGGCGATCCACTCGAGGTGATCGAACCGCGCCTCGCCGATCTGGTGGCGTCCACGGCGGCGCCCGGACGGTCGATGCGCGAGGTCGAGCGCACCACGGCCGGGCTGTTGCAGCTCTTCGGATTCGCCGAGGAGCGGGTGCGGCCCGAGGGAACCGACCCGGACCGGGCCCGGGAAGAGGCCACCCGCTGCTTCGTGACGTTCCTCGAAGACCTCACCGCGACCCGCCCGGTCGTGCTGTGGCTGTCGGATCTGCACTGGGCCGACCCGGTCGTCCACGACCTGGTCGGTACCGCGCTCGCCACGCTGGCGCGCTGCCCGCTCGTGGTGATCGTGACCGCCCGGCGTTCGCTGTTGGGCCGCTGGCAGCCGCCGGTCGGACGGTTCGACACGTTCGCCCTGAACCTCGAAGCGCTCGACGCGGCAGCGACCGACGACCTGATCGACGCGCTGGTGCACGAAACGGGGACGCCGACCATGACCGACGCCGCCAAGGTCGACCTGCGCGAGCGCAGCGGCGGCAACCCGCTGTTCCTGATCGAACTGCTGGCGTTGCTCGGCGAGCAGCGCACCACGAACGCGGAGATGACCGCGGAGTTGACCGCGCTTCCCGACACGCTGCGGGGTCTGGTCGCGGCGCGGCTCGACAACCTCGGACCCGACGAGCGTGCCGTCATCGACGACGCATCGGTGCTGGGTCGACGGGGCAAAGCCGAACACCTCGCCGAGATGGCGCGCCAGATCCGCGGCCACGCGAACGTCGAGCCGGCCCTCGCGGACCTCGCCGCGCGGGAGTTGTTGCGGCTCGACGGTGACACGTGGGAGTTCACCTCGGATGTGACCCGCGAGGTCGCCTACGGGATGCTCACCAAGTCCGACCGTGCCAGGAAGCACCTGGGGGTCGCCCAGTGGGTCGAATCCGCGCAGACCGGACCGGTGACCGACCGGGTCGCCGACCTGCTCGCCCACCACTACGGACGCGCCGCGGAACTCCTCGACGACCTGGGCACGGTGGAGCGTCTGTCCGACGACATCCGCGAGCGCGCCCTGCACTGGATCGACGACGTGAGCGCCCGGGGCGAGCGCATGCGGCTGTTACCCGCCGTGGAACGGCTGTGCACCCAGGGCCTCGCGCTGGCCGGCGACACCTACGAGCAGGTCCGCCTCACCTTGTTGATCCGACGCGCGGGGGCCCGGAGTCAGGCGCGTGAGATCACCGGCGCGCAGGAAGACGCGGCGGCTGCGGCGCGGTTGGCCGATGCGGTCGATGACGACGCGGCCCGTGCGTCGGTGCAGTTGGTCGAGGGCGAGATCGCCCAGCAGCGCGGCGACCTCGATGCGGCACGCGAGACCTTCGCCGCCGCGGCGCGCCGGTTCGACGAGGCGGGTGACACCGAAGGTCGCGCCGAGGCGCTGCGTGCGCTCGGGCTGTCGGAGTTGTTCGCGGGGCGCACCGCCGAGGCCGAGAAGACCACGTCGGACGCGCTCGAGGCGTTCCGCCTGCTGGGGCGTCCCTCGGGTGAGGCCTGGGCGCTGCAGAACCTCGCATGGATCTCGTTCGTGCAGGGCCGCATCACCGAGGCCGAGCAGCGGATCGGCGAGTCGTTGGACTTGTTCTCGTCGGCGGGCAACACCGGCGGCATGGCGTGGGCGCGCGGCCTGCAGGGATTCGTCCGCCTCGCCGAGGGCGACCTGATCGGCGCCGAGGAACTGCAGCGCAGCGTGCTCGCCGACGCGCAGGCCGGTGGCGACCGGTGGGCGATGGCGATGATGGATTTGCTCGGCGCGGTCGTGATGCTCTGGACCGGTCGCACCGACGAGGCACGGCGCATGGCCGACGACGGGTTGGCGTTGTTCCGTGTGGTGCACGATCGACTCGGCCAGGCCCGGGTCGTGTGGCCACTCGCCCGTGCCGCGGCGATGACCGGCGACCTCGAGGGGGCTCGATCGGTGCTGGAAGAGGTGCACGACGCCGTCGAGTCCACACCGGAGTGGCGCGACAACACCGAGGTCCGCTCGGTGTTGTCGGTGGCGCGGGCATCGGTCGAGATGCATGTCGGCAATCCCGAAGCGGCGTTGGACGAACTCGCGTGGCTGACCGCGGAGCTCGGCCTGGATGACATCTCGTCGTGGTTGCGCGACGGCGACGGCGTCATGCCGTCGATGGCACTGATCGACGCCTTCCGGACCGGGGCGGGTCTCGACCTGATGACCGTCGTGGGACTGGCGATGGTGCAGGTCGGACGGGTCGACGAGGCCGCGGCGCTGCTCGACGCGGCCGCGGGTGAGGTCGACGACATCCAGGTCAGCGCGGCGCTGAGCGCGGCCCGGGCGCTCGTCCGGTCCGCTGAAGGCCGGACGGCCGACGCGCGGGTCCTGGCGACGAGCGTTCTCGACGACGACCGTTCGTCGTATCTGGACCGCGCACTGGCGGCGATCTCATCGGGGCTCGCCGCTGCCCGCGTCGGCGACATGGACGCGGTCTTCGAAGCGTTCGGCGTGGCCCGGGCGTCGGTCGATCACACCGGCGATCTGCTCACCCGCACGTTGGTCGAACTCGCGGAGGCCCGGGCGTTCGATGCGCTCGCGGTGGGCGTGCCGGCCGATCGTGTGGCGAGCGGCCGCCCCACCGAGCCGGGCGTGCGCCTCGCGGCGATGGGCACCGACGCGCATGGTTGGTCGACGTTGTTCGACCTCGCACTGGCGCGAGTCGGCGACTGACGCTCGGGCCGTCTTCGTCGCTCCCGTCACACGCGCGGCGCGTGACCGCGGCGGGTCGGCACGCGGTCGCCGTCCCGCCGTGCCGGGCGGTCCGGATCAGGACTGGGCGGCGATGGCGTCGGCCAGGGCGATGATGCGGCGCGCGCCCTCGACGTGCAGGTTCTCGATCATCCGGCCCTTGTAGGTGACCACGCCCTTGCCCTCGGCGATCGCCTCGTCGAACGTGGCGATCAGCCCGCGGGCATCCTCGACGGCCTCGGCGGTCGGTGCCCACACCTCGTTGCACGGCTCCACCTGGGAGGGGTGGATCAGCGTCTTGCCGTCGAAGCCGAGATCGCGACCCTGGACGCACTCGGCTTCGAACCCTTCGGGGTCTTTGATGTCGTTGTAGACGCCGTCGATGATGACCTTGCCTGCGGCCCGGGCGCCGATCAGGCACAGCGAGAGCGCACTCAGCAGTCCCGCCCGGCCCGGCGTCTGCGCCGCGTGGAGTTCCTTGGCGATGTCGTTGGTGCCCAGCACCAACACGGCGAGCCGGTCCGACGCGGCGGCGATGGCACGGGCGTCGAGCAGCGCGTTCGGCGTCTCGAGCATCGCCCAGAGCTTGGTGTGCTCCGGTGCGCCGGCGCCGACGATCGCCGATTCCAGCGCATGGACTTCTTCAGCGGAGTCGACCTTGGGCACGAGGATCGCATCCGGCCCTGCCTCGGCGGCCGCGGCGAGGTCGTCGTCGTGCCATTCGGTGCCGATGCTGTTGACGCGGATGGCGATCTCGCGGTGGCCGTAGTCGCCACTCTGCGCGGCGGCGCACACGTTCGCCCGGGCGGCGACCTTGGCGTCGGGAGCGACGGCGTCCTCCAGGTCGAGGATCAGCGCGTCGGCCGGGATCGTCTTGGCCTTTTCCAGGGCGCGTTCGTTGGCGCCGGGCATGTAGAGCACACTCCGGCGGGGGCGGAGGCCAATGGATGAAGCAGTGTCGGTGCTCGGCATGGTCCGCTCAGCTCCCGGAGGTGAAGCCGTAGGCCTCGGCGAGTTCGGGGTCGCGTTCGGCGAGTGAGTGGGCGAGGTCCAACATGACCTTGCACTGCAGCACCGAGGCGTCGTCCTCCATCTTGCCGTTGAGCATCACGGCGCCGTGGCCGTCGCCCATGGCCTCGATGACCTCCTGGGCGTGAGCGACGTCTTCGGGCGGCGGTGAGAACACCCGCCGGGCGATGTCGATCTGCACCGGGTGCAGCGTCCAGGCGCCCACGCAGCCCAGCAGGAAGGCGTTCCGGAACTGGTCTTCGCAGGCGACGACGTCCGCGATGTCGCCGAAGGGTCCCCAGAAGGGCAGGATCCCGTTCGCGGCGCACGCGTCGACCATGCGGGCCATGGTGTAGTGCCACAGATCCTGTTGGAAGGTGGCCCGGTCGCCTTCGATGTCGCCGTCGACGGGGTCTTCGCGCAGCAGGTAGCCGGGGTGGCCGCCGCCGACGCGGGTGGTCTTCATGCGCCGCGACGCCGCCAGGTCGGCCGGACCGAGCGAGAGGCCCTGCATCCGTGGGCTCGCCGAACAGATCTCCTCGATCCGGTTGACTCCGCTGGCGGTCTCGAGCAGCGCGTGGATCAGGATCGGCCGGGTGACGTTGCCCTTGGCCTCGAGTTGGGCGAGCAGCCGGTCGACGTAGTGGATGTCCTCGGGTCCCTCGACCTTGGGGATCATGATCACGTCGAGTTGGTTGCCGATCGCGGTGACCAGCCGGGTCATGTCATCGAGATGCCACGGGGAGTCGAGGGCGTTCACCCGCGTCCAGAGCTGGGTCGTGCCGAAGTCGGTCTCCTGGGCGATCTTCACCAGGCCTTCGCGGGCGGCTTCTTTGTTCTCGACGACGATCGCGTCCTCGAGATTGCCGAGGATGATGTCGACCTTTTTCGCGATGTCGGGCACCTTGGCCGCCATCTTCGGATTGGAGGGGTCGAAGAAGTGGATCATGCGCGACGGTGGGAAGGGGATCTCCCGCACGGGTTCGGGTGCCCCGATGGCGAGGGGGCGGTAGAAGTCCTTGGGCGGGCGCATGTGATCTCCTCGTCGTTCTGGCCGGCAACGGTGCCTCCACCCTACGAACCTGCGTCATCGGTCGGGAACTCCGGCTCCGTTCGGATCGGCCGAAGTTCGCCCACATCCGACGGCGACCGCACCGGTCCCGACTCGCGCATCCCAAGGGCTTGACACGGCCGCTATTCTGCGAGTCGAAGTTGCAATTTGATCACGGGGATCAGGCAACCGGCGGCTCGGGGAGCCCACACAGGGGAGATGGCGGGTATGCAATTCACGGTTCGGTCGGGTTTGTCCGTCGAGCGGGTCGGAAGCGGGTTCCTGGTCCTGTTGCCCGAGCGGCACGGCGTACTGGAACTCCGCGGTCTCGACGCCGAGGCGTTCGGGCTGGCCCGACACGGAACGGCCACGGTGCCGGCGCACCTCGAGAAGGCCATGGCCGGGCTCGTGGAACTCGGGGTCGTGACCACCGACGTATGGGACCGTCGCCGGGTCCTGCAACTCGGTGGCGCGGCCGCCGCGGCGGCGGTCACGGTGCTCGCACTTCCCGGCGTCGCGGCCGCGGCCTCACCGAGCGAGTCCACGTCGCCGTCCACCTCGTCGCCGGCGCCCGCGGCCCTGTCGCTCGACTACCTCGTCGTGGCCGGGGGCGGCGGCGGGGGCGACGCCGACGGCGGGGCGTTCACCGGCGGTGGTGGCGGCGGCGCCGGTGGGGTGCTCGCGGGCACGACCGTGGTCGGCAACGGGAGCTTCGAGGTCGTCGTCGGAACCGGCGGGTCGCCCGGATGGACCCCGACTTCCGGCGGCGACAGCTCGATCGGCCTCGCAACGCCGCTCGTCGCCAATGGTGGCGGCACCGGTGGTGCCGGCCCAGGCGGAGATGGTGGATCCGGCGGTGGTGGCGGTACCTATTCGGCGGGTAGCGCGTTCCCGGGAGGGTCGGCGACGCCGCCGGGCGCCGGTCATGACGGCGGCTCGGGAACCAGCGGGACCCGCGGGGGTGGTGGCGGCGGCGGTGGCGCGGCGACCGCCGGTCAGAACGGCGGTCCGCTGGCCCACGAGAACGGTGGTGCCGGCGGCGACGGCGTGCTGTCGACGCTCGCACTCGCCGTCGGGGTGGGCGACGTCTCGGGAAGGGTCGGTGGTGGCGGCGGTGGCGGCGCCGGTCCGTACGGATCGGGCGGTCCGGGCGGGGCGGGCGGCGGCGGCAACGGCAGCTACAACACCAACGCCTGGCCTGGCGCCGCGAACACCGGTGGTGGGGGAGGCGGCGGTGGGACGAACAAGGCCGGTGCCGCGGGCGGCTCAGGCGTGGTGGTCGTCCGATTCGTGACCGCCGACGCGGCCGCTCTCGGCATCTCGGTCACGGGGTCGGGCGCCGGCGCATCGACGATGACCGACGGTACCTTCACCTACTGGACCTTCACGTCCGACGGAACCCTCGACGTCACCGCCTGAGCGAGTCGTCGAAGGAATGGCTCGTGGGGCGGGTGGTGTGCGCTAGGGTGACGCCCAATCGAGAAGTGACCTGCTGAGGGCGAGTCAGCCGTCGGTGGTGAGGGAAGAACCACAGGAGCCCGACCATGAAGTTCAACG
>JBDZVK010000132.1:5250-7388 GCA_040255725.1 Actinomycetota bacterium | reverse complement strand
GATCGCGTTCGGCACCACCGTGGTCGCCGACGACGTCCACACCGAGGGCATCCGGCAGATCTCGGCCGATCTCATCGAACGGGCGACCCGGCTCGGGTACGTGATCAAGCTGCTGGCGATCGTCGAGCGCATCCCCGGCGCGGACGGCGGCGACCAGGTCGCGGTGCGGGTGCACCCGGCGATGGTGCCGGTCACCCATCCGCTCGCGAACGTGCGGATGAGCTTCAACGCGGTGTTCGTCCAGGGCGAGGCGGTCGACGACCTGATGTTCTACGGCCGGGGCGCCGGCGGCGGTCCGACGGCGACCGCGGTGTTGGGCGACGTGGTCGACGCGGCCCAGAACCTGGTGCGGGGCACCCACTCGGACATCGGCAATCTGGTCCCGGCGAAGATCCGGCCGATGGACGACCTGCACGGCGCCTACTACCTCGACATCGAGGTGCTCGATCGTCCAGGGGTGCTGCACGCCGTGGCCGGGGTGCTCGCCGACCACGAGGTGTCGGTGCGCCTGATGGAACAGATCGACGTGCCCGCGGGTGCGCGCCTGGTGTTCATCACCCACACCGTTGCCGAGGCCGCCGTGCAGGCGCTGCGCCACGACCTGGTGTCGCTCGAGGCCGTGGTCGACGTGGGCCGCCTGGTGCGGGTGATCGACGGTGAGTGACGATCACCTCGCGTATGTCTCGACCCGTGGGACGGCGCCGACCCTGGGGTTCACCGATGTGTTGTTGCGTGGTCTGGCCGACGACGGCGGCCTGTACGTGCCCGAGCGTTGGCCCACCCAGGACCTGACCGGTCTCGCCGACGACGCCGGCTACGTCGAAGTCGCCATCCAGGTGATGTGGCCGTACGTGGCGGGCACCGTCGAGCGGGACGCATTCGCATCGATCGTCACCGAGGCGTACTCGACCTTCCGCGACCCGGCGGTGGTGCCGCTGCGTGACCTGGGTGACGGGCACCGGCTGGCCGAGCTGTTCTGGGGTCCGACGCTCGCCTTCAAGGACGTCGCTCTGCAGTTGGTGGGGAGGCTCTTCGACCACGAACTGACCCGCCGCTCCGAACGGGCCACGATCGTCGTCGCGACCTCGGGTGACACGGGTTCCGCGGCGATCGAGGGCTGCCGGGCGCGGGACGCCCTCGACATCGTCGTGCTGCACCCGCACGGTCGCGTGTCCGACGTGCAACGCCGCCAGATGACCACGGTCGACGAACCGAACGTGCACAACGTCGCCGTCGAGGGGACCTTCGACGACTGCCAGGCGCTGGTGAAGGCGCTCTTCGCCGACCATGCCTTCAGAGACCGGGTCGGGCTCTCGGCGATGAACTCGATCAACTGGGCACGGGTGATGGCCCAGATCGTCTACTACGTGACCACCCAGCGCACCCTCGGTGGCCCGGTCGCGTTCTCGGTGCCCACGGGCAACTTCGGCAACATCCTGGCCGGCTGGGTCGCCCGGACGACGGGCACGCCGATCCCGCAGCTCGTGATGGGGTCGAACCGCAACGACATCCTCACCCGGTGGGCATCGAGTGGCGTCATGGAGACCACCGGGGTGCATCCCACGATCTCGCCGTCGATGGACATCCAGGTGTCGTCGAACGTCGAGCGGTTGCTGTTCGAGATGTACGACCGCGACGGTGCGGCCGTGGCCGACGCCATGGCGACGTTCGCCGACGTCGGCCGGCTCGACGTCGGCATCGACCGGATGGCGGAGATGAGTGAAGTCTTCGACGCGGCCAGCTTCGACGACGACGCGACCCGCGCCGAGATTCGCCAAACGTACGAGTCGACAGGGGTACTGATCGACCCGCACACCGCGGTGGGGCTTGCCGCCGCGCGGGCGAAACGGCGGGACCCGGCGCTTCCGATGATCACCTTGGCGACGGCGCATCCCGCGAAATTCCCCGACGCGGTCGAACAGGCCACCGGGATCCGCCCACCGCTGCCCGGGTACCTGGGCGACCTGTTGGACCGTGAGGAGCACTTCGACGTGCTGCCCGACGACCTCGAAGCCGTCCGAGCCCACATCCTCGCCGTCACCACTGCAGCCTGACCGCCCGGCCCGGGCCAAGGCGTGTCCGATCGGCGCCCTGGTGGCCCGATCGCTCGACAACCCGGTCGCCCGCCCGCGCCTGGA
>JBDZVK010000132.1:0-5150 GCA_040255725.1 Actinomycetota bacterium | reverse complement strand
CCGGGGTTCGCGGACGATCCGCTGCACCGTCCACGCGGCGCCACTACCGTGACCGGCGTCACCGTGTCTGTCATCGCGGGTTCCGGTGATCACCGACACGCCGCTGACCGGTCGCACGGGACCGGATCGACCCAGGAGCCGCCCATGAAGGTCGCCCTCACCGTCAACGACTTCATCGACCGGGCCGTCACCGTCTACGGCGATCGCGTCGGCGTGGTCGACGAGCCCGACCAGCCGGCCGCATCGTGGGGGTCGCTCACCTACGCCCAGATCGGCGAGCGGGCCCGGGCCCAGGCCGCCGCGCTCGACGCGCTCGGCGTCGCCCAGGGCGAGCGCGTGGCGATGGTGTCGCACAACGCCGCCCGGCTGCTCACCGCGTTCTACGGCGTGTCGGGGTTTGGGCGCATCCTCGTGCCGATCAACTTCCGGCTCTCGGCCGCCGAGGTCTCCTACATCGTCGAACACTCCGGCGCTTCGGTGCTGCTCGTCGACCCCGAACTCGACGAGTCCCTCGCCGACGTGCAATGCGCCAGGAAGTTCGTGATCGGTGCCGAATCCGACGAGGAGCTGTACCGCTTCGGCGTCGAACCCGAGCCGTGGCGTGACCCCGACGAAGACCAGCCCGCCACCATCAACTACACCTCGGGCACCACCGCCCGCCCCAAGGGCGTCCAGCTCACCCACCGCAACTGCTGGGTGAATGCCACCACCTTCGGCTGGCAGGCCTCGGTGAGCGACCGCGACGTGTACCTGCACACCCTGCCGATGTTCCACTGCAACGGCTGGGGGATGCCCTATGCCACCACCGGCATGGGCGTGACCCAGGTCGTGATCCGCAAGATCGACGGTGCCGAGATCCTCCGCCGGGTCGACGAACACGGTGTCACCCTCATGTGCGGCGCCCCCGCCGTGGTCAACATGGTGCTCGATGCCGCCACCACCTGGGACGGGCCCGTCCCGGGCGCGGGGCGGACCCGCATCGTGGTGGCCGGCGCCCCGCCGCCCAGCCAGACGATCGAGCGGGTCGAGGCCGAACTGGGTTGGGAGTTCATCCAGATCTACGGACTGACCGAGACCGCGCCCCTGCTCACGATGAGCCGCGCCCGCGCCGAGTGGGACGACCTGTCCGGCGACGAGCGGGCCCGCAAACTCGTGCGGGCCGGCGCCCCGGCGATCGGCGTGAAGATGGACGTCGATGAACACGGCGAGGTGCTCGCCCGCTCGAACGTGGTGATGGGCGGCTACTGGGAGCAGCCCGACGCGACCGCGGACGCGATGCGCGACGGTTGGTTCCACACCGGCGACGGGGGCTACATCGACGACGAGAACTACGTGGTGATCTCGGACCGCAAGAAGGACGTGATCATCTCCGGGGGCGAGAACGTCTCGTCGATCGAGGTCGAGGACGCCGTGTTCGCGCACCCGGCGGTCGCCGAGGTGGCGGTCATCGGGATCCCCGACGACACCTGGGGCGAACTGGTCACCGCGTTGGTGGTGCTCTCACCCGGCGCTGAGGCGACCGAGGACGACATCATCGCCCACGCCAAGACCCGTCTCGCCGGCTACAAGTGCCCCAAGCGGGTCGAGTTCCGGGCAGAGCTGGCCCGCACCGCGACCGGCAAGCTCCAGAAGTTCAAGTTGCGCGCCCCGTACTGGGAAGGCCGCGAGCGCCAGGTGAGCTGACCCACGCCGTGAGCTTCGGGGGTTCCGGTCCCCGGAGGCGGACGCCATCCGGAGTTCGCGTGGGTTTCCGGACGCGTGGCGGACGCCGGGAGTTCGTTCGCGTGCAACGCGCACCACGTCGGTGAGTCCCGACGGTCGGTGCACGGTCCCGGAGATCCGGTCGGGAAAAGGCGACGCCCCGCAAGTCTCCTAGGCTGCACGGCCATGAAGTACGTGGTCTGCGTCCCCGACGGCTGTGCCGACGAACCGGTCGACGAGCTCGGAGGTCGCACGCCGCTCGAGGTCGCCGACATGCCGACCCTGCGACGGCTCGCGGCCACCGCCGAGGTCGGCCGGGCCGCGGTCATTCCCGAGGGGATGGCGCCGGGATCCGACGTGGGCAACATGTCGATCCTCGGCTACGACCCGGGCGAGTACCACACCGGTCGTGCCCCCATCGAGGCCGCGGCGCTCGGCATCACCCTCGCGGACGACCAGGCGGCGTTCCGGTGCAATCTGGTGCGCGTCGACGACGGCATCATGGCGGACTTCGCCGGAGGTCACCCCACCAGCGAAGACGCCGCCGCCGTGATCGCGCAGCTCCAGGACGAACTCGGCGGCCCCACCGCTGACGGCGACGTGGCGTTCCATGCCGGCGTGCAGTACCGCCACATCACGGTCACGCCGCGGGCCTGGGCCGACGCCGAGTGCACCCCGCCGCACGACCTGTCGGACAAGCCGATCGTGTTGCCCACGGGCACGGCCGCGCCACAGCTCCACGACCTGATGGACCGGTCGCGTCCCATCGTCGGTGCCTCGTCACTGGCCGCGAACCAGATCTGGCTCTGGGGCCAGGGCACCCGGCCGACCCTGCCCGCCTTCGGTGACACCCACCGGCTCGATGCCGGACTGGTCACCGCGGTCGACCTGGTCAAGGGCCTGGGGGTGCTGGCCCGCATGGAGACGCTCGAGGCCGAAGGCGCGACGGGCTGGTTCGACACCGACTACGAGGCCAAACGTGACGTCGCCCTCCACGCGCTCGAAGACTGGGCGGACCTGTTCGTGATCCACGTCGAGGCCACCGACGAGGCAGGCCATGCCGGCAACGTCACCGAGAAGGTCACCGCACTCGAGAACTGGGACCGGCGCATCCTCGCCGACCTGGTCGAGGGCCTCGACTCGATCGGCCCGTGGCGACTGTTGCTGCTGCCCGACCATGCCACCCCCCTGCGGTTGAAGACCCACACCTCCGACCCGGTCCCGTACCTGCTGTACGACCGCCGGACCGACGCGGCAGGCGGCACCTACACCGAGGCCGGCGTCGCCGAGCGACCGGTCGTCGTCGGGCACGAACTCATGGGCCGCCTGACCTCGGTGCGCTGACACGCGCCGCCCGAATCGGCGCGTGCACATCGCCTTCGACGGTCGGGAACCGGCGATCCGCTCCGGGCACCTGCTACGCTGATCGGAGCACCCGGGGGACGTCTCGGCGGCGTTGTGCCGGTGGGAGACCCTGCGGTGATTGCCATGTCGAAACCTTCGGCGCGTCCTGCCATGCGCCGTCGCAACCGGCTGCCTGACGCCACGTGCGTTCGAGTCGCCGGGCCGACAACGAGTCGTCAGAGAACGAGGAACCATCCCATGAGCGACAGCTCGACAGACTTCGACCGATCACAACTCGAACGCAAGGACCGGGAACAACTCGTGGTCATCGCCACGACGCTCGGCAAGAAGCCGCCGTCGCGGGCGCGCAAGGCCGAGATCGTCGACCTGATCCTCGAGCTGGCCGGCGTGACCACCGGCGGTGAGACGCCCGACGCCGGCGATCACCAGGCGGCGGGCGGCGCCGAAGCGTCGACGGCCGACGGTGGGCGGACGAACCGACGTGACGACCGTGCGTCGTCGACTCCGGACGGGACGCGTGGCGGATCCGGCAAGGCCGAGGGGTCCGCGAACGGCCGCAACGGCGGGGCGCCCGACAAGGGCGACGACACTGCGGAGTCGGCGCGCAACGGGGCCGATGGCCCGAAGGGCCGGGGCGCCGACGGCCGTTCCGACGACACGAAGAAGCCGGGTGCGAACGGCACGAAGGACGACCGCACGGCGCAGCAGTCCGGTGCAGCACCGGCGAAGGCCGACCAGTCGAACACGAACCAGTCGGCGTCCGACGGTGACGACGGCGAGTCCAGGGGTGGCGGTGACGGCCAGGGCGAATCGTCCGGACGACGCCGCCGCCGCCGTGGACGTGGATCGGGCGGCCAGAACGACAACCAGCCCGAAGCCGACCCCGTCGAGGTCGAGGGCATCCTCGACCTGCGCGACGACGGCTACGGGTTCCTGCGACTGCGCGGCTACCTGGCGCACCGCGACGACTCCTACGTGTCGGTCAAGCAGGTCCGCCAGTTCGGGCTGCGCAAAGGTGACCGGATCAAGGGTCTGTCGCGTCCCCCGACCCGTTCGGAGAAGAACCCGGCGCTGCTCCGCATCGACGAGGTCAACGGCGCGGAGCCGTCACTGGCCCGCGAGCGTCCCCACTTCGCCGACCTGACGCCCGAGTACCCGAGCGAGGCGCTGCGGCTCGAGCATCCCGACACGATCGTCGACATGACGCCGCGGATCATCGACCTGGTCGCCCCGATCGGCAAGGGGCAGCGCGGCCTGGTCGTCGCGCCGCCCAAGTCGGGCAAGACCACGATCCTGAAGACCATCTCCCGGGCGATCGAACAGAACCACCCCGAGACCCATCTGATGGTGCTCCTGGTCGACGAGCGGCCCGAAGAGGTCACCGATTTCGAGCGGTGGGTGGGCGACGGCGAGGTCGTCTCGTCCACGTTCGATCGACCTGCCGACGAGCACACGATCGTCGCCGAGCTGGCGATCGAACGGGCCAAACGCATCGCCGAAGCCGGCGGCGACGTGGTGATGCTGGTCGACGGGATCACCCGGCTGACCCGCGCCTACAACCTCACCGTCAAGGAGAGCGGCCGACTCATGAGCGGCGGGATCGACGCTGCCGCCATCTGGCCCGCCAAGCGGTTCTTCGGCGCGGCGCGCAAGCTCGCCGAGGGCGGCTCGCTCACGATCCTCGCGACTGCGCTCGTCGACACGAACTCGCGTATGGACGACCACATCTTCGAGGAGTTCAAGGGAACCGGCAACTCGGAGTTGCGCCTCGACCGGCGCCTCGCCGAGGCCCGGATCTTCCCGGCGATCGACGTGGCCGGATCGGGCACCCGACACGAGGAGCTGTTGTTCACCAAGCCCGAGCAGGCCCGCATCGCCAAGCTGCGCCGGGTGCTCGCGGGGGTTCCCGACGACGTCAGCGGCCCGGGCGCGGCGATGACCTTGCTGGTCGAACGGCTCCAGGCGTTCAAGTCGAACGAGGAGTTCCTCGCCGAGGTCGCCAAGTCCTGACCGGTCCGGGGGCAGGCGGCCTGGGAAATTTGCAGGGTTCTGCCGCTGTGGGCGGAACTTTCCTGCAGATTTCG
>JBDZVK010000131.1:5612-7415 GCA_040255725.1 Actinomycetota bacterium | reverse complement strand
GCGAGACAGGCCGAGTACGTGCGCGCCGACACCTTCCCGCTCAGAGATCCGGTCAGTGGTGACGTGGCCCGGACCGGGGCCGCCAAGGCGCGCCTGTGGGAACGCGGCCTGGCCCGCACACTGCACCGTCTCGACGCACGGGGGATCCCGTCGGTGGTGGTGGCGACCGTGCCGCAGCTTGCGCCCTTCGACCTGGGGCTGTGCCCGGCATGGCGCTTGTGGATCCGCCCGTCGAGCTGTGCCCGGACCGTGTCGCGGGCCTCGGTCGACGAGTTCCGGCGGGCGAGCCTCGCCGCGACACGCCGGGCCGTCGACGGGGTGCCCACCGCACGACTCGTCGACTTCGCCGACGACCTGTGCCTGCCGCGCTCGTGCAGCACCTACCGCGACGGGCAGTGGATCTACAAGGACTCGAACCACATCAGCCAGTACGGGGCATCCACGCTCGCCCCGCGGATCGGGAAGGTCGTGCTGCCCGCGGTGCGCCCGCGCGGGGCACCACCGTGACCGTCGCGGCGGCGGGCCATGCGCGGGACCGGCGATTAGCCTGCTCCCGGTGACCAGGTCCGCCGAGGATCCGCTTTCGGCGGCCACCGACCCCGCGGCCGGGCACCAGCGGCTCGACTTCCGTCCGGACGTCCAGGGGCTCCGGGCGATCGCGGTCGCCCTCGTCGTCGCCTTCCACAGTGGGCTCGCGCCCCGCGGCGGCTTTCTCGGGGTCGACGTGTTCTTCGTGATCTCGGGATTCGTCATCTCGCGCCTGCTGTTCACCGAGCAGGCCGAGACCGGCCGGATCGCGCTCGGTCGCTTCTATGCGCGTCGCGTGCGGCGCCTGCTGCCCGCCCTCGCGCTCGTCATCGTGTTCGTCGCGATCGTGTCGGTCCTCGCGCTCGGACCATTGGGTTCACTCCGCGAGACGACCCGCAACATCGGGGTCGGGGCGTCGGTCTACCTGGCGAACTTCGCGATCCTGCGCTACCAGGACGTCGGCTACTTCGACCTCGGCGCGGCGAACAATCCGTTCCTGCACACCTGGACCCTCGGCGTGGAGGAGCAGTTCTACCTGTTCTTCCCGCTGTTCCTCATCGGGTTGGCGTTGCTGGCCCGCTCGGCACGGCGCGGCCGTCGGGTGATCGTCGTCGGCGTCGCCCTCGCGGCGGTCGCCTCGTTCTGCGTGGCGGCCGTCCTGACCGGCCTGTTGGGGCCGGGCTCGGGATCGCACGGCCGGTTCGCGTTCTACGCGTCGCCCACCCGCGCCTGGGAGTTCCTCGCGGGGGTGCTCGTCGCGTGCGCCGAACCGCACCTGCGGCGTCTCGCTCGTCGGGTCGCCGATGCCGGCGTGGTCGTCGGCGTCGCGGTGATCGCGGTGGCCGCGTGGACGACGACCGGGTCGGACTCTTCGCTCGGATTGTCGGCGCTGCTGGCCGTGGTGGGGGCCTCCCTCGTGATCCTCGCCGGCACGTCGCCGTCGCTGGTCGCCGAGCGGGTGCTCTCGGCCCGGCCGATGGTGTGGCTCGGTGACCGTTCCTATGGCTGGTATCTGTGGCACTGGCCGTTCATGGTCTTCGCCCGGTTGTCGTTTCCGACGATGTCGAACTGGGCCGTGCTCGGTGTCGGTCTCGCCGCGCTCGTTCCCACCGAGTTGTCGTACCGGTTCGTCGAGCAGCCCATCCGGCGGAACGCGGCCTGGCTGGGACGGCGGGCCGTGGGCACCGGTGTGGTGTGCAGCGGCGTCGCGATCGTGTTCCTCGTCGCCGTGTTCGCGTGGGCGCCGCAACCCGACGCGCAGGCGGCGCCGATGCG
>JBDZVK010000131.1:2795-5512 GCA_040255725.1 Actinomycetota bacterium | reverse complement strand
CGATCTGGCAGCAGGGCCTGAAGCGGACCATCGAGACCTTCGTCGACCACGGCATCCCCACGGTCGTCGTGTCGACCGTGCCCCAGCTCCCGCCCTTCAACCTGCAGCTGTGTCCGGCCTGGCGGATGTGGGTCGACCCGACCGGATGCGCCCACACGGTCCCGCGCGCGCGGGTCGACGACGCCCAGCGAGCAGGACGGGTCGCGACCCGTCGTGCCGTGGCTGCCGTTCCCGGCAGCCGACTCGTGGACTTCGCCGACGACCTGTGCGGTCCCGACGCCTGCAGCACCTACCGGGACGGTCACTGGATCTACCGCGACCAGACCCACCCGAGCCCTGCCGGATCGTTGCTGCTGGTTCCCCGGGTGGAGCGAGTGGTGATGCCGTTCGCCCGCACCTGACACGCGTGCGCCAGCGCGCGCACGATCGGGTCGACGGGTCACCCTCGACAGGCCCTGCGATCGATCGTCGTCATCGGGCGCTGTAGCGTGCTGCCGGTGAACCGGGCCGTCGACGCTCCGCGACCGCTCGACCGGCTCGGTTTCCGGCGCGACGTCCAGGGACTCCGCGCCGTCGCGGTCGTCCTGGTGGTCGTCTTCCACAGCGGGCTCGCGCCGCGCGGCGGGTTCCTCGGCGTCGACGTGTTCTTCGTGATCTCGGGCTTCGTGATCGGACGCCTGTTGCTGGCCGAGCAGGCGCAGCACGGCCGGATCGCCCTGGGTCGGTTCTACGCGCGGCGCGTCCGCCGTCTTCTCCCCGCTCTCGCGGTCGTGCTCGTGTTCGTCGCACTCGTGTCGCTGCTCGTGCTGAGCCCGCTGGGGACGACGCGGGAGACGACGAAGAACACCGGCATCGGGGCCGCGCTCTACCTGGCGAACTTCGCGATCCTGAGGTACCAGACGGTCGGCTACTTCGATCTGGGCGCGGCGAACAATCCGCTCCTGCACACCTGGACGCTCGGCGTCGAAGAGCAGTTCTACCTGTTCTTCCCCCTGTTGCTGATCGTGCTGGCCGCGCTCGCCGGTCGGGGGCTGCGACGTCGCCGTCGGGTCATCATCATCGGCGTGGTGTTCTCCGCGATCGCATCGTTCGTGATCGGGGCGTCCATGACCGGCTCGTTCGGCGACGGCGGCCCGTTCGGTTCGCACGGCCGTCTCGCGTTCTACGCCTCCCCGACCAGGGCGTGGGAGTTCCTGGCCGGGGTGCTGGTGGTGTTCGCCGAACCGCACGGGCGGCGCATGGGTCGCGGGCTGTCGGCGGTGATCGCGGTCGTCGGCCTCGCCGCGATCGGTGGGGCGGCCTGGTTCGTGTCCGGCTCCGACTCGACCCTCGGTCCGAGCACGCTCGTCCCGGTGCTCGGCGCCGCGCTCGTCATCGTCGCGGGCACGGGTGGGTCGGTGGTCTCCGAACGGGTGTTGTCGGCCCGGCCGATGGTGTGGCTCGGTGACCGCTCCTACGGCTTCTATCTGTGGCACTGGCCGCTGATGGTGTTCGCCCGGTTGTCGTTTCCGACCATGTCGGACTGGGCGCTCCTCGCGGTGGGGATCGCGGCGTTGGTCCCGACGATGATCTCGTACCGGTTCGTCGAACAGCCGATCCGGCACCGCCAGACCTGGCTGGGGTGGCGCGCCGTGGCGACCGGCGTGGTGTGCAGCGCCGCGGCGATCGTGCTGTTCGTGGTGATGGTCGCGCTTCCCCCACTCGGCGAGGCCCAGGCCGCGCCGTTGCGAGCCGCGCTCGAGCACCGGAGCCCGCCCCCCACCCAGTGCTACCGGTCAGATCCCACCAGCGACGTGAAGACCAGGAGCGCATGCCTGTGGCGGACGCCCGACGACAAGGGAAAGGTCGTCGTCGTCGGTGATTCGCACGCCTGGGCGATCAACGACGGCATGGTCGACGCCGCGCTCGACGCCGGCTACGGCGAGAACCTCATCTTCCGGTCGGGGTGTCCGTTCGCGGATGTCATCCGGGTCGTCGACGAGCCCGTCCTGCAGCGGGCGTGTCGGGACTTCGTCACCTCCAAGGTCGAGGCGATCGAGCGGGAGCGGCCGGCACTCGTGGTGCTGGTGTCGAACCAGAACCAGTACATCCATTCGGACGATTACACGCTTCGGGATCCGCTCACCGGGCGCACCGGCCGCGACGAGGCGACCCGCGCCCGGATCTGGCGTGACGGTCTCACCCGGACCTTGCAGCGCTTCGCCAGCCGCGGCATCCCCATCGTGGTGGTCTCGAGCGTTCCGCATCTCGACCCGTTCAACATCCGACTCTGCCCGTCGTGGCGCCTGGTGACCGACCCGGTGGGCTGCGCACGTACCGTCTCGCGCGACCGGGTCGAGGCGGTGCAGCGGGCCGGTCGGGCCGCGACCCGCAAGGCGGTCCAGGCGGTGCCCGGGAGCCACTTCGTGGACTTCGACGACGTGTTGTGCCGCGCGACGACCTGCAGCACGTACCGCGACGGGAAGTGGATCTACCGCGACGAGACGCACCTGAGCCCGCTGGGTGCGACGCTGCTGGTGCCCGAGATCGAACGCTCGGTGATCGCCCACGCGCGGGGGGCGGACTCCGGTCCGTCGACTCGGAGCCGGTGAAGTCCTTGTCGGCGCATTCGCGGTGTTGGGTAGGGTGATCGGACTTCGGGCCGTAGCGCAGCTTGGTCAGCGCGCCTGCTTTGGGAGCAGGAGGCCGCGGGTTCGAATCCCGCCGGCCCGACTCAC
>JBDZVK010000131.1:0-2695 GCA_040255725.1 Actinomycetota bacterium | reverse complement strand
CGGCTCACCAGGTTCGACCCGGGCGGCAGGGTCACCACGTGCAGCACCGCGGCGAGCACCACGGTCGTGACCGCCTCGACGTCGCCCAGGTTCACCGCCGCGCCGGCGAACAACAACAGGATCCCGAGCGTCGATCCCTTCGCCAACGCGTGCATCCGCGAGAACAGGTCGGTGAAGCGCACCACCCCGATCGCCGCGAGCAGCACGAGAACCGAGCCGGCCAGTGCCAGCGCCTCGCCGATCATTCGGCTCTCCGCTCGATGTAGCGGGCGATCATCCCGTTGCCGACCGGCCCGATGACGGTGATGGCGACGAGCGTGCCGAGGAACGTGCCGGTGTGCAGATGTGCGGCCCGGATGGCGATCACCCCGGAGAGCACCAGCAGGATCCCGTTCATCGCCACGGTGCGGTCCGCGAGGGTCGGGCCGCGCAGGGCGCGGTACATGAACCCGCACGCCGCCAGGAACAGGATCACGTTGCTCGCCGTGGTCACCGGGCACCCCCGTGATCGTCGGGCGCGTCCGACCCGACGCCGGAACCGCCGGGGCGCACCGTGCCGTCGGTGCCGGTCGTGCGTTCCCCGTTCAACGCGCCCCGCACCAGCGAGTCGAGACGTTCGATCGCCCGGCGCGCGGCGTCCGGGTCGTCGTAGCGGATGAAGTGGACCTCGACCATCGGCGGCTCCGCGGTCGCATCGATCGTCATGGTGTCGGGGGTCAGCGCGACCATGTTCGCCAGGAGCGACACCGCCTCGGGCGTGGCGCCCGGCATCTCGTAGGTCAGCCGACCCGTGCGCACCTCGCGGCGGGGCAGGAGCACCTCGCGGGCGACCAGGATGTTCGAGGTGATCAGGCTCACGCCGAGATGCCCGATCAGCTTGGCCACGCCGATCGGGCTGACCCGCAGCCCGGGAGTGAACCGGTGGCGGGCGGGCATCGCGATCAGGATCGCGACGGCCAGGACCACACCGGCGATCACCTTGGCCGGGTCGAGACTGCCCCACGCGAGCAGCCACAGCGCGACCAACCCGATCACACTGGCGACGAACCTCACTTGTCGATCACCGCGCTCACGTAGGTGCGCGGCTTGGCGAGGTCCGCTGCGGAACGTTCGGAGAAGGCGAAGATCGGCCCGGCGGCCGCGGCGATCACGAGCGTCGCGGCCACCAGTGCGGCCGTCGGGGCGATCATCAACGCGGGCGCACCGAAGCGGCCGGTCTGGTTCGGGTTCACCATCGGCACCGACTCCTCGTGCGGGCTCCAGAACGCCCCCACCCAGATGCGCATCATCGCGTACAGGGTGAGCAGGCTCACGCCCAGGGCCACGGCGACGATGACCGCCCGGTTCGCGTCGAAACCGGCGATCACCAGCGACAGCTTCGAGATGAACCCCGAGAACGGGGGAATGCCGGCGATGCTGAGCGCCGGGAGCAGGAACAGCAATGCCACCAGCGGCGCGGTCCGCAGCATCGCGCCGATCCGCTTGAGCTGGCTCGAACCACCGGCGAACTCGACCAGACCCCCCGCGCAGAACAACGCGGTGGTCACCACCACGTGGTGCACCATCGAGTACACCAGCGCGGCGATTCCGGCGACGGTGCCGAAGCTCAACCCCATGATCATGAACCCGATCTGCGACACGATCGTGAAACTCAGGATCCGCTTGAGGTCGTCCTGGGCGATCGCGCCGAGCACGCCCACCACCATCGTCAGCCCGGCGACCCACAGCAACACGCCGGTGGGCATGTCGGGCGCGAACAGCAGCAACTGGGTCCGCACGATCGCGTACAGACCGACCTTGGTGAGCAACCCGGCGAAGATCGCCGTGATCGGCGAGGGCGCGAGGGGGTAGCTGTCGGGCAGCCAGAAGAACAGCGGGAAGATCGCGGCCTTGATGCCGAAGACCCCGAGCAGCAGCAGCGCGAAGGCCTGACGCAACCCCGGCGACACCGTGGTGATCTTGGTCGCCAGATCCGCCATGTTCAACGTGCCCGTCGCCGCGTACAGCAACGCCAGTGCGGTCACGAACAACGATGAGGCGAGGAGCGAGATCACGATGTAGGTCATGCCCGAGCGCACCTGGGCCCGACGTCCCCCGAGGGTGATCAGCACGTAACTGGCGGTGAGCATCAGCTCGAACGACACGAACAGGTTGAACAGGTCACCGGTCAGGAACGCGCCCGACACGCCGGCGGCGAGGATCAGGTACACCGACTGGAAGGCCACGTGGTTGCGTTCGGTGCCCGGCTCGCCGATGGCGAACACCGCGACCGCCAGCAACACCGCGGTCGCCACCACCAACATGACCGCCGCGAACCGGTCGGCCACGAGCACGATCCCCATCGGCGCCGCCCAGCCCCCGCCGTGGGCGACCAGCGTGCCGCTCCGGTCGACCTCGATGAGCAGCACCACCGAACACACCAGCGTGAGCGAGAGCACGCTCAGCGAGACGACGCGCTGGATCGTGCGTGACCGCCCCGTCAGGATCGCCACCGCCGCTCCGACCAGGGGCAGCACCAGCGGCAGCGGTACGAGACGGCTCACAGTTCCTCCACCTCGACCTCGACCGGTTCGGGCATCGACTCGGCCTGGTCGGCGACGTCCTCGCCGGGACTGGTGTCGCGCGACAGCATCCGGTCGGCGACGTCGTCGGCGACCTCGTCGTCGTCGGTGAGCTGCCAGGACCGGTAGGCCAG
>JBDZVK010000492.1:0-1504 GCA_040255725.1 Actinomycetota bacterium | reverse complement strand
CTCCCGGTCACCTTGAACCGTTTGGCGGCACCCCGGTGGGTCTTCATCTTGGGCATGTCGTCTCCTTGTGGGTCGCCCCGGTCCGGCCACCCTCGGGTGACCGGACGGCGAGGCCTCGCGTCCTGTGGATTTCGATGAACCGGTGGGTTCAGGAAGCGGCCGGGTCCGCTGACCCCGAATGGTTCTCCGAGACGTTCTCGGCGCCTTCCTGGGCCAGCTTCGCGGCGTGGGCGGCCTGGGCCTTCCGGTCCGGGGCCAACACCATCGTCATGTTGCGCCCGTCCAGTTTGGGGTACACCTCGACCCGTCCCTGATGGGCGACTTCTTCGGCGATGCGATCGAGGATCTTGCGTCCGAGTTCGGGGTGGGCCACCTCGCGTCCCCGGAACATGATCGTGATCTTCACCTTGTGACCTTCGCCGAGGAACTGCTCGACCTTGCGGGTCTTGGTGTCGAAGTCGCCGCCACCGATCTTGGGACGGTACTTCATCTCCTTGACCGAGACGCTGGAGGACTTCCGGCGCGATTCCTTGGCCTTCTGTGCTGCTTCGTACTTGTACTTGCCGTAGTCCATGACCCGGCACACCGGGGGATTGGCCTTGTCGGCCACCTCCACCAGATCCAGATCCTGGGACTTGGCGAAAGCCAGTGCCTCGGGCAATGGCTTGATACCGATCTGGGACCCGTCGGGCCCCACCAGGCGGACTTCCCGTGCCCGGATCCGATCGTTGATCCGAGGCTCGGCGGCTTTCGACGGCGCAGCTATGGTCGGTCACTCCATGTCAATGTCTCATCTCCTAGGCGAGGCAACAGGGGCTGATGGGTTCGACGCCGCCGAAGAGTTCGAAAACGCAACGACGGACGCCGGGAAAGCCGACGTCCGTCCACTGGTCCGCGGGGCGGACCGGATGAGCCATCGACCACATCGCACGCCCTGATGCTGCTCGGGGTGGACGGGTGGGAGCTTGCGCCCCGCTTTCTCAGTTGCCCAGTAGGGTAACAGCCTTCTGGCCGTACCCGACAACCCTGGACCTGCGATGAGCTTGTGGACCCCCGGCGGTGAGCACCAGGTGCCCCGCCCCGAACCGACCGACTCGACTGCTTCGGACCCCACCGGTGCTTCAGAACCCGCCGGCGGACCGTCGCTGGACGACCTGAGCCCCGAACAGCGCGCCCAGGCCGAGCAGCTCGCCTCCGAGATGGCCGAGGTGCGCAAACAGCTGCTGTCGGCACCTGCCGCGGTCGTGGTGGCGAACCACGCGATGGGCCTGTACGAGCTCGCCGCGATCCACCTGAGCGCGGACAAGCCCGATCTGGACGAGGCCCGGGTCGCGATCGACGCGTTCGGCGCGCTGGTCGACACCCTCGGTGACCGCCTGGGCGACGACTCGGGCACCCTGCGCGACGCCCTCGGCCAGATCCGTCTCGCGTACGTCCAGGTCAAGGGCGCGCTCGAAGGCTCGGGCGAACCGACCGGCGACTGAAGCACGGTCGGCACGCAGAC
>JBDZVK010000491.1:0-1507 GCA_040255725.1 Actinomycetota bacterium | reverse complement strand
GGAAGACCACGTCGCCGACCCAGAACCTCGACCGTGCCCGCGGGCAGCTCGTGCTTGTCGAGTCGCTGCGCGGGCTCGAGTCGCTGCGCGGGGTCGAGTCGCTGCGCTGGGTCGAGTCGCTGCGAAGGATCGCCGGCCCGTGAGCGAGCTGCCCCGGCTCGACGAGTCGGCTTTGCCGGCGATCGCCGGACTGTGCGCCCGCGGGATCGCGGACGCACCGGGCCGGGACGAACTCGCCGGCAGCCTGTTCGCTCCCGACCAGCCCACGATCGTGCGCGGCGACCCGGCGGTCGGGATCGTCGCCACCGTCGCCACGGCCGCCGGCGCACACATCCGCCTGTTGGTCGTCGACCCCGACCACCGCGGACGGGGTGTCGGTCACCGACTGGTGCGCACCGCCGAGGCCGATGCGCGAGCGCACGGCGCGACGCACATCGTGACCGGCGCCGATCCGCCCTACTTCCTCTGGCCGGGCGTGCCGACGACCGAGACCGCCCTGTGCGCCCTGTTCGAGCGCCATCACTACACCCGCGTCGACACCAACTACGACATGCGGATCGACCTCGGGGCGCTCGACCCCGACCCGGGCGGTCACCGACTGGCGACGACCGACGACACCGCCGCGCTCGACGCGTTCATGGCCCGCCACTGGGAGCACTGGCGGCCCGAGGTGATGCGGGCCCTCGCCAAGGGCAACCTCGTCGTGATCGACGACGCATCGGGCATCGCGGCGTTCTGTGCGTTCGAGGTCAACCGGGCGGGTTACCTCGGCCCGGTCGCGGTCCGCCCCGATCTGATCGGCTCCGGCACCGGGCGGGCGGTGCTCCTCGGGGCACTCTGGGAACTCCGCCGACGCGGGCGCACACAGATCGACGTGTCGTGGGTCGGCCCGCTCGTGCCCTACGGAAGAGTCGGTGGCCGCATCCGATCGGTGTACTTCGTGTACCGACGCGATCTCGCCCGACGGCCCGTGTGACCGGGGTCGCTCGACGCGTGTACGGTCTGGCACGGCAGCACCTGACGCGGGTGTCAGAAGGGACCGTCGAGGAGGTCACCGTGGCAGATCGGATTCCGCTGGTCGACTACCTGGTCTTGGACGACCCGCCGCACCTCACCGCGCACCGGTGCAGCGACTGCGGAGCGTCCTACTTCGACCGGCGCAACGCGTGCGCGTCGTGCAGTGGCACCGCGTTCGAAGTCGTCGACGTCGCGACCGAGGGGACGTTGCGGGCGTACACGATCGTGGCCTTCGCCGCGGAGGGCGTGCCCGTGCCCTATGTGGCCGCGCTCGTCGACTGCGACGGCGTCAAGGTGCGCGGCAACATCGTCGGCGTCGACCCGGACCCGGCGAACCTTCCGCTCGGCATGAAGGTGCGGCTCACCACCTTTCCGATGGGCACCGACAGCGCCGGCACCGAGGCGGTCGCCTTCGGGTTCACGCCGGCCACGACCACAGGAGTACCCGCATGAGCGACGACGTCTGGATCCTCGGCATCGCGATGACCCG
>JBDZVK010000130.1:2183-7451 GCA_040255725.1 Actinomycetota bacterium | reverse complement strand
GCTGCTCAGCGTCGAGGAGACCGCCGCCCGGCTGGGGGTCAAGAACGCCACGGTGTACGCGTACGTCAGTCGGGGGCACCTGCGTCGGCGACGACAGCCCGGGTCACGACGGAGCTGGTTCGACGCGGCCGACGTCGAACGCCTCGCCCGTCGGGGCCGCCCGAGACGCACGACGCGACCACCAGCACTCGACTTCACGATCGAGACGGCGTTGACCACGCTCGACGACGACGTCGTCCGCTACCGGGGCCGCAATGCCCTCACCCTGGCGCGGACCGCGGCGTTCGAAGAGGTCGCCGAGTGGCTCTGGTCGGGTGACCGTGCCGACAGCGCCACGGTGCCGTGGGCCCCCCGGTCGATCGAGCTACCCGAGGTGCCCGACCCGCGCGATCGACTCCGGCTGGCGGTCGTGCTCACGTCCGCTGCGGACCCGCCGCTGCCGGCCGCGGACCCGGCCGCAGGCCCGGCCGCGATCAAGGCGCACGCCCGGTCGTTGATCGCGACGATGACCGCCGCGGTCGCGGACCGCGACGACCGACGCGCCGCTCGCTTGTCGCTTCCCGGCCGAACCGAGCCGCTGCGGGGGACGATCGCCGGCCGGCTCTGGGGTGCGCTCACCCCGAGACGGGCGACCCCGGAAGCGGTCGCCGCCCTGAACGCCGCCCTCGTCCTGCTCGCCGACCACGAACTCGCGGTGTCGACCGTCGCCGCCCGCGTCGCCGCCTCGGCCCGGGCCGACGCCGGCGCGGTCGTGCTCACCGGGCTGGGACCACTCGCCGGTCCGCTGCACGGTGGCGCCTCGCGTGGCGCCTACGCCCTGCTCGAGGCCGCCTCGGCCGCGGGAGTGGACCGGGCACTGGCTGAGGTCGCGGCGACGTCACGGCGGGTGCCGGGGTTCGGGCACCGCGTGTACGGCGGCGGCGATCCGCGTGCCACGGTCCTGTTGGACCTGGTCCGCCACGCCTACCCGGCACACCGCGCGCCGGCGGTTGCCGATCGGCTGGTGGCCGTCGTCCGGCGGCGCCGGCAGGTCGAGCCCAACATCGACTTCGCCCTGGCCGTGTTCGCGTCGGCTGCCGACATGCAGGCGGATGCCGGTGAGACCATCTTCACGATCGCCCGGACGGCCGGCTGGATCGCCCATGCCCTCGAGGAATGGGACGAGGCGCCCCTGCGCTACCGGGCACGGGCCGTGCCGAGAAGAACCGTGCCCGCGGGCACGGATCGACGGCCGACGGGCCCGCAAACGCGGTCTGCTTGCTGAATGAAGCGCGAAGATCGGGCCTCTCCGCTCCATCCGCCCCGGAGTTCGGCCGAGGGTCGGTCGGGGGTCGGGTCAGACGGGCGCGGGGTCGGCGCGGTGGTCGGGTCGGTCGAGGGGCTCGGCGGCCTCGTCTCGCAGGAACGCTGCGGGGCCCGTCGCCAGGCGGGTGGGACGGGTCGCCGGGGCCACCTGTGCCTCAGGTGCGGAGGTCACCGGAACCGGCCAGCGGGTCAGCAGCGCCGGATACCGCCCCTCGAGCACGCCCGGGTCGGGAGCACGACCCGGGACCGCTTGCCGGTCACCGACCGCGAGCGGCTCGACCACCGCCACACACGGGCGCCTCCGGAGCCGCGCCAGTCCCTTGCGGAATCCGCCTTCGTCGGCGCGTACCGACAGCCGGAGGCCGAGGGCAGGGCTGACGAGCAGGTGCCGCCCGTCGAGGTCGTGCCAGCGGAGCTGCGGGTCGACCACGAACCGCCCGACCGGAAGGTGCGCGTCCTTGGCAACGGCCGGGCAACTCACCGTCGGCGGCACGGGATCGACACCTCGCCCGACGGTCTTCGACGACACGATCGTCGCCTCGGTGCCCGTCGGTGACAGCCAGCGGCCCGCGGTCAGCAACGACGGAGACCGCGGCCGCACCACGGCGATGTCGAGACACTCGATCTGCTGCCACCCCGTGACCCGATCGTGCCTCATGGCTCCACGTTACCGAGCCCGGGCGCCGGCCGACACCGGCACGTGACCGGGGCGTCGCAGCACCTGCGGCCGGTCGCGTCAGTCCGGCGGGGTCGCTGCGAACCCGAGCAGTTCACTGAAGACCGCCATGGTCCGCAGCACCACCATGTCGCCCCGTTGCGGTCCCACGATCTGCAATCCGATCGGCACGCCGCGGGAGTCGAGCCCCACCGGGATGGTGCCTGCGGGTGAACGGGTCAGGTTGAACGGATAGGTCATCTGCACCCAGTTGTCCTCGGACTTCCCGTCGATCGTGCCGACACCACCGGGAGGGCCCGCCAATCCGGCGACCGTCGGCGTCAACAGGACCCGCCCCTGGTGCAACGTCTCGATCATGCGCAGGTTCAGGCGATGACCCATGTCGCAGTGCTCGAGATAGTCGACTGCGCTCAGCGATTCCGCGAACCCCATCACGCTCCGCAGCATCGGATCGACGCGCTCCCATTCGGGGTGATCGCGGTAGGCACGGAGGCTGCGGAGGTTGCCGACTCCCGACAGGACGAGGAACGAACCGACCGGGTCCTCGTCGAAGAGCCCGTCGACCTCGATCACGTCGACCCCGGCGTCGGCGATGACCGCGACCGCGGCGGCGCAGGCTTGCGCGATCTCCGGGTCGACGCTCGCATAGCCCAGGTCGGGAGACCACACCACCTGACGCGGCAGGCGCAGGTCGTCCATCGCGTCCACCCAGGAGCGTTCGGGGATGGGGAGCGACTGCCGGTCGGAAGGGTCGGGACCGACGACGGTGTCGAGCACCGCGACCGTGTCGGACACGGTGTTGGCGAGAATGCCCTTCACCGACAACTCCGGCCAGCCCGGTGGGTGCGGTCCACCCACGGGAACCCGCGCCATCGACGGCTTCAGACCGGGCAACCCACACAACGCGGCGGGGATCCTGATCGATCCGCCGCCGTCCGACGCCGTCGCCAAGGGCACCAGTCCACCGGCGACCGCGGCCGCGCTGCCACCCGATGACCCGCCGGCGGAGAAGTCGGTGTTCCACGGGTTCGCCGTTCCCCCGAACAGGGCGTTGTGGGTGTCGCCTTTCCAGGCGTATTCGGGGGTGTTGGTCTTGCCCACCACGATGCACCCCGCGGCGCGCAGACGCTCGACCAACAACGAGTCCCTGGTCGCCGGAGGGTCGTTCCGGTGCAACACCGAGCCCATCGTGGTGACGAACCCGGCGGCATCCTCCATGTCCTTCACGCCGATGGGCACACCGGCGAAAGCGCCGAGCTCTTCGCCGTTCGCCACGGCCGTGTCGATCTCGTCGGCCTCCGCGAGGGCGCGCTCGGCATCGACCGCGACGAACGCTCCCAGGTCGTCCCGCTCGTCGATGCGGGTCAAGGCGTGTTGCACCGCCTCCCGGGCGGCGAGTTCACCGTCTCTGATCATCGAGGCGAGCCGGACGGGACCGATCGTGCGAAAGTCCATGTCCCGACCGTACCCCCGATCGTCACTCCCTGCCGCCGAACCCGCCGGCCGCCACCGCGACCTCGGGACGCGCATGCCGCCCGGGTCCCCGTGCGGCGAGGTTCGCGCGGCGCGGACCCCCGGGTGACGGCCGGGCTCAGTGGGTGCGGGGTGCCAGGCAGGTGAAGCGGGAGTCGTCCGATGACAGCCGGTGCGCGGTCGCCCCGTTCGGGCACGCTCCGGGCACGTTCACCTGCTCGAGCACCCGGCCGTCGTTCGGCACGTCACAGGGCACCTGGATCGTCTGGGGTCCGGGCTCGACCCTGACGCATTGGCCCTGGCCGACCGCCGGCGGCGTCACGCCTTCGCTGCCGCCGGTGATCGCCACGACGAGGAGGATCCCGAGCAGGACGACCACCCCGAGGCCGAGCAACAGTCGGAGCCGGAACGGTTTCGCGGGACCGGTCGGCCGGGTGACCACCCGGGCGGTGTCGCGCCGCCGGTGCGCATCGGCGAACCATTCGCCGTAACCCCCGGGCGGTTCAGGTTCGGTCCCCGGCGGGAACGGACTGTAGGGAACCGACTGCGGGACCGATCCGTGGTGTCGGTCGTACCGGGCTCGGCTTTCCGGGTCCCGCAGCTCCTGCCACGCGGCGTTCAACTCCCGGATGTGCGCTTCGGCGTCGGCGCGGGAGCGGGGATTGTCCTGACGGTCACCGAGATGGTCGGGGTGATACCGGCGGACGAGTGCCCGATAGGCACGCCGGATCTGCTCGGTGGACGCATCGTCGGCCACCCCGAGCACTTCATAGTGCGTGCGCGTTCGGCTCACATCGACCTCACAGCGGTGTCACCGACAGCGTGTCGCTTTTCCGGGCGCTTGGCAAACGCCCTCAGGCCAGGCGGGCGGCCACCGTCTCCAGACCGGCCACGCGGGAGCCCTTCACCAACACCGCGTCACCGCCGCCGAGCCGGGCGCCGCCCAGCAGGATCACGACCTCGCCGGCACCTCCCACGGCGTGGGCGGCCGGCCCGTACAGGCTCGTACCCACGGCGATCACGGCGATGCCGAGCGACCTGGCGAGTTCCGCGATGGCCCGGTGGTCGTCGGCCGCGCCGGCGCCGAGTTCGGCCATCTCCCCCAGGATCGCGATCCGACGTTCGGCGTCGACCGCGGCCAGCGCGTGCAGGGCCGCGGCCATCGACGTGGGGTTCGCGTTGTAGGTGTCGTCGATGACCACGAGGCCGTCGGCGCGGCGTCGCACGTCCATGCGCATCGGTGACAACGCCGCTCGGCCGAGGGCGTCGGCGACCGCGTCCATCTCGACACCGAGCGCCAGTCCGGCCGCGGCCGCCCCCAGGGCGTTGGATGCCTGGTGGATGCCGTGGGCGGCGAGGTGGACCGGCGCAGCACCCCACGGTGACCGCAGGACGAAGCGGGCCCGCAGCTCATCGTCGAGGGAGAGGTCCTCGGCGCGCACGTCGACGTCGACCCGGTCGATGCCGTAACGCAGGACCGCCGCGTCGGTCCGGGCCGCCAGGGCGTCGACGGGTGCGAAATCGACGTTCAGCACCGCGGTGCCCGAGACCGGGAGCGCCTCGACGAGTTCTCCCTTGGCGCGGGCGACCTCGGCGACCGAGCCGAACATCTCGAGGTGGGCGCCCGCGATCGCGGTGACCACCCCGACGGTCGGTCGGGCGAGCTCGCACAACGAGGCGATGTGGCCGATCCCCCGGGCTCCCATCTCACACACGACCGCTTCGGTGTCGTCGGCGGCCGACAACAACGTGAGCGGAACCCCCATCTCGTTGTTGAACGACGCCTCGTTCGCGCAGGTGCGATAGGTGGTGGC
>JBDZVK010000130.1:0-2083 GCA_040255725.1 Actinomycetota bacterium | reverse complement strand
CGACGACCTCGCCCAGACGTTCCCCGCCGGTCGCGGCGGCGACCTCGTCGGTGTCCAGGCGCATACCGCTCACACGGTAGCGGCAGGGGGCCGGCCCGCCAGGGTCAGTCCGGCGTGGTCCCCAGGGTCCGGGCGAGGCCGGGTCGGTCGATCTTCGCGTTGTGACGCTTGTCGACGGGCAGGTGGTCGATGAAGAAGAACCGGTCCAGCCCCCGGGTCGCGTCGTGCTGTCGGGCGAGGTCGACGAGTTCGCGTTCGATGCGCGCCTGTTCGGGTCGGGCGTCGGGCCGCAACTCGACACAGATCGCGGCGATCTCCACCCCGTCGACGACGGGTTCGACCAGCGCGCTCTTGACCACGTCGGGGTGGGTGTTGATCACCGGCTCGACACACAACGGGAAGTAGGTGCGATCGTCGGTGACCACCCGGTGCGAGCGACGGCCGCACACCCAGAGCCGGCCCTTCTCGTCGAGCCGGCCGCAATCGCCGAGTCGGTGCCAACGCGTGGCACCGTCGACGATCTTGTTGTCGGCCATCTCGTCGGGGGCGTCGTAGTAGTGGTCGCTGATGTGGGGGCTGCGGGCCACGACCTCGCCGATCCGGCCGTCGATCAGGATGTCGGCGTCGTCCATCGTGGCGATCGGCCCGTCGACGATGTCGACGATGCGGACCTCGACGTGTGCGAGCGGATCGCCCACGCACAGCCCCTCCCCGGCCTCGGTGCGCGCCCAGGTCTCCCCCAGGACGGTCGCACCGGCGATCTCGGCGATCGGCAGCGCCTCGGTGGCGCCGTAATTCGAGTAGATCTCGCCGTCGACGAGCATGTTCTTCACCGCCGCGTACAGCGGGCCGTACACCTCGGCGCCACCGGCGACGATGCGCTTGATGCTCGGCAGCTTCACGTCGTTGTCGGCGCAGTAGCGGGCCAGGTTGGTCAGGACCGCGGGTGACCCGAAGAACGAAGCGACCCGGTGGCGTTGGATCGTCGCGACCAGCTTGGCGGGGTCGGCGGAGCCGGGACCCTTGGTCGCGAAGTTCATCGGTGGCACCACGACCGTGCCCCCGTGGAACAGACCGATGATCCAGAAGATCGGAAAGGTCGGCATGTCGATGACGTCGCCGTGGTCGGCGAGACGCCACTGCGCGGCGACGCCGTCGATCATCGCGGTGAGGTTCCGGTGGGTCATCACCGTGGGTTTCGGGTTGCCGGTGCTGCCCGTGGTGTAGGCGATCACGCACGGGTCGTCGACGTCGACATCGGGCAGGGTCGGCTCGCCGGGGACCGCTCGCTCCAGTGAGGCCAGCGTCGTCACCCCCGGCAACTTCGGCGGCCCGACGACGATGTTCTTGGTGACCGTCCGCTTGCCCCAACCGAAGGCCAGACGCCCGGCCTGGGCCTCGGGCGTGCCCAGAAAGACCTCGGGTCCGACCCGGGCGATCGACCGACCGACGCTGCGCAGCCCGTGGCTGTGGGGCTCGATGCCGACCATGACCGCGCCGACCCGCCACAGGGCGAGCGCGGCGACCATGGCGTCCTCGCACGGCGGGATCATGAACGAGCACAGGGTGCCCTCGCGGACGCCGAACTCCCGGAGCCCCACGGCGACCGCTTCGGCCCGACGGCTCAACTCGGCATAGGTGGTGGTAGTGATCCGGGGCTTGACGCCGATCCACCGGTGCTCGTGGACGAGCGCGAGGCGGTCGGGGTCGGTGGCGGCGATCCCGCGGATGCGGTCGGGCAGGTCCATGATCCGGCCCGCCACGGGTGCCGCCGGTTCGTCGGCCCCGATCGGCTCGGCCTTGGTGGTCTCGGTCATGACGCCTGGCTCACGGGGACGGTGGCCTCGAGCAGGTCGGTGACCAGCCCGGTGACCCGGTCGGGGTCCTCCAGCATCGCGAGATGGCCGGCGTCGTCGATGAGCTCGACGCGCTCGGCGTGGAGACGTTCTTCGAGTCCGGCGGCCCTGGAGCGCGACAGCACCCGGTTCTGGGTGCCCCAGGCGACCCAGATGGGGACGTCACCCGACGTCTCGGCGGTGTCGAGTTCGCCGTAGGCGTCCATGTCGTCGAGGACGTCGACCAG
>JBDZVK010000129.1:1308-7481 GCA_040255725.1 Actinomycetota bacterium | reverse complement strand
CCCGAACCCGCCGACGCGGCGCTGGCGTGGTGGTCGGTCACCGACGAGGGCAACTTCGCGGGCACGTCCATCCTGCACCGACTCGACCACCGCACCGAGTTGATCCGGCCACCGGCCGTCGAACGCGCCCGCACGGCGCTGTTCGCCGCCCGTGAGCAGCGGATCCGTCCCGGCCTCGACGACAAGGTGCTGGCCGAGTGGAACGCCCTGATGATCGGGGCGCTCGCCCAGGCGGCGATCGCGCTCGACGAGCCCGACTGGTCGGCCGCCGCCGAGACGTGCGCGGACTTCCTGGTGACGAACCTGCACGACGACGCCGGCTGACACCGCTCGTGGCACCCCGCCGGTGGCGCGGGCCCGCGGGCCTTCGCCGTGGACCTGGCCGGCCTGTGCGACGCGTTCACCCGCCTGTACGAAGCGACCGGCACCGAGAAGTGGCTGCACGAGGCCTGCCGTTGCGCCGAGACGCTGCTGAGCGAGTACGCGGATGCCGACGGCGGCGGGTTCTTCACCACCGCCCATGACGGTGAAACTCTCGTCGCGCGCCAGAAGGACGTGCAGGACACTCCGGCTCCTTCTGCGAACAGCGCTGCGGCGGTGGCGCTCGCGCGGCTCGGAGCGATCGTGACCGAGGAGCGCTACCTGGAGGCGGCCCGAGGTGTGCTGGCGTTGACCGGCCGGTTCGCCGGCCAGCACCCCACCGCTTTCGCCCACCTGCTCGCCGCGGTCGCCCTGGTGGACCCCGGCACCGTCGAGGTGACGATCTCGGGAACCGGGCCCGTCACCGACGCCCTGCTCGCGACGTTCCGCGCGACCTGGCGACCCGACGCGGTGCTCCGTCACGAGCCCGGGGATGAACCGGCGGCCCTGGTCTGTCGCAACCAGGTCTGTGACCTGCCGACCACCGACCCGACCGTGCTCGGTGCCTCATTGGGAGACTGACGTCTTGACCCGGCCGACCCGGGTCCGGCGTTTCTCGGCACGTGCCGTTCTCGGTCAGACGGACCGGCGGGATCGCCGTCGCAGGAGTTCCATTCCGGTTCCCGCTGCCAGCGCGGCAAGTGCCGCGATGGTCAATGGTGTCAAGGGCGCGCCGGTGGCCGGCAATCCCGCCGAACCCTCCGATCCCCCCGCGGACGAACCGGTCGGGCCGGAACCGTCGTTCCGAGGGTCGGCCGTATCCGACGCCGACCCGACCGCACTCGACGTGGGGCCGACACCGGGTACCGGGGTCACCGGAGAGGTGGACGTGTTCCCGCTCGGCACCGGCGTCGTCGTGGTCGGGGCGAACCGGGTCGAGCTCGGTGAGGTGGCGGCGGACGCCGTCGTGGACGACGACGAAGGTGGCGGGTTCGTCACCGGCGGCGCGGTCGTCGACGTCGACGTCGACGTGCTCGAGGTCGTCGGCGGCACCGACGTGGTGGTCGAGGTCGACGTGGTCGTGGAGGTCGACGGTGGCGGGTTCGTCACCGACGGCGCGGTCGTCGACGTCGACGAGGTGGTCGAGCCACCTGGGATCGTCGTCGACGTGAACGACGTCGACGTCGAGGGCTCATCGTCGCCGATGCCGTTGCCGGTGAGGCGCGCCGAGGCCGCCAGTGCCCCGGTGATCGTCAACATCGCCGCGTGGGCACCGGCATCGTCGGGTGAGAACTCGACGTCGATCGTGCAGGACGCTCCGGCTTCCAGGATCGTCTCACACGACGTCGAGGTGACCGTGAAGCCGTCCACCGGTGTCGGGTCGATCAGTATCGGGGCAGCCGCAGCCGTCCTTTTCGCCGTGACCACTCCGGTGACGAAGCCGTTCAGGCCGATCCCGCTCAGGCCGACGGCGCCGGTCGTCGAGTTCGTCACCGCGATCAGGTGGCCGAACGTCGACCGCTCGTCAACGTCGCCGAAGTCGACCGTCGTCGATTCGTCGTTCCGGAGCACCGTCGCCACCCCGGTGCCCTTCACGGTCACCGACGCCGTGCTCGCATCGGCGGCGTCGGTGACGTTCAGGGTCACGGACGCGCCACCTTCGACGGTCGGGGCGAACGCGACGTCGACCGTGCAGGTGCCACCGGGCACGAGTGACGTGCCGGTACACGTGTCGTCGACCACCTCGAAGGACGGGGCGTCTTCACCGGTGAGCGTCACGTCGGCGACGGTGGCGATGTTGCCGCCGTCGTTGGCGACCGTCACCGTTCTGGTCGCGCGCTGCCCGGGCACCACCGGCCCCATCACCAGCGTGCTCGATGCCGCGGCCAGGTGACCGGGACTCCCGTCCGTCACGTGCAGGGTGCCGCTCAACGGCTCCGACGCCACCCGCTGCGTGTCGTACGCGCGTACGGTGACGTGGTAGTCGCCTTCGGCCGCGTAGAGGTGCCTCCCGTCGAAGGTCCGGGTCGTCGGCTCGTAGACGGCCGGGTGTTCGCCGGTGCCGTCGCCCCAGTCGACCTCCACGTCGAGCGCCGCGGCGTAATCGGCGGGGTCGAGGTCCCAGGCCGTTACCGAGACGTAGCCCTCGCCCCCCGGGTGCGTACCGAAGTCCACCAGCCGGGTGATCGTGGGCCGGTGGTCGGTCACGGTCACCACTTGCTGCACGGTCGTGGTGTCGACTCCGTCGGTCACCGACAGGGTGATCGTGAACGAGCCGTTGCTCGTGTACCAGTGCCGGGCCGCCAGATGGTCAAAACTGAACACCCCCAACCCGGACGGGTCGTCACTGGGGAGCGTCATCGGCAGGTCACCGGTCGCGGTCGCGCTGTTGTCGCCCCAGTCGACGGTGAACTGCTTCACGTCGAGTGGCAGGTCGTGGTACGCGGCGGTCAGGGTGACGTGCCCGTCGGCGTCGACCGGCGCCGAGACGTCCGTGATGGTGGGCGCGACCTCGCCGACCCGGTAAGAGACGACGCCCTCTTTGGCGGCGTGGGCGCCGTCGTCGTCGGACACGTCGACCCGCAGCCCCCGTGGGTCGTCCGCGTGGTCGTCGTAGGTGTGGCTGACCCCGACGGAGGTCCCACTCGGCAGATCGGTCAGGGTCTGGGTCGTGCCGTCCGACCAGTGCAGCGTCGCGGTCAACTCGTCTTCTGGGCCGGGGTCGGTCACCTGGAAGCGGGCGTGGACCGTGTCGCCTTCGTGGAACAGCGGCGTCGATGTGGAGGCCTCGCTCGGCGACACCCACGTGCCGTCGTCGAGGACCTCTACGGTCGGCACGTCGGGCCGGACGTTCTGGACGACCACCTCGTAGTTGTCGATCGAGGTCGCTCCCGCGTCGGTCTGCGAGGCGATGTGGACCAGGTAGCTGCCCTCCTGGTCCATCCAGTCGGGTTGGTTCAGCAGCACCATCGCGCCCTGGGCCTCCTCGTCCCAGGTCGCATCGTTGTCCCAGTCGATCCAGAAGTGGGTGTCGTCCGAACCGGGAACGGTCAGGCGGAGCAGGCCGGGGCTGCCGCCCTCGTACCAGTTGCCCGCCACGGGGCCGCCGGGTGGTCGCACCACCATCTGGGTGATCTCGACGGGTTTGGGCACCGAGGTCACGAAAGTGCTGCCCTGCCAGGTGATCGTCTGGCCCAACTCGTCGGCGACCGTCAGAGTGATCAGGTAGGTACCGCCACTGTTGAAGGTGTAGTGGTAGGTGCTGCCGTAGCCGACGGTGTCGACCGTCGAGGTCGGGTCGTTCGCGTCGACCCGGGAGATCGTCCAGCGGTACGCGACGTTGCCGGCCGCCAGACCGCCCGTCGCGGTGGCCGACAGATCGACCGCGTCGCCCTGGGTGAAGGTCGGTGCGAGCGTGGGGCTGGTGGTGAGATGCAGGGGGTCTCCGACGAGCACCGCGTGCGCCGCGACGATCGGGAGCTGGCCGTCGGGCGCGGTGTAGTAGTCCAGGTTGGTCTGGGGGGCACAACTGGCCTGCACACATCCCGAGTCGTCGGCGAGCTTCGTCGGGTCGCTGACCACGAAACGGTCACCCAGGTTCCGGGCGGTGAGCATCCGGTTGTCGGACGAGAAGTACGCCAGGTTCATCGTCATGACGGGTGGGTCGTCGCCCTCGGGGTCGACCACCCACCACCCGTGGTCGAGCCAGGCGGTGTCCTGATGACCGTCGATGTCGATGAAGTCGATGGTCTTGGAGTAGGTCGGGGCGTCGTGGCCGCCGCCGGTGAGGACGAAGCCGGGGGCGTCAGCGGCCGGGGCGCTGGGCGCGACCGGCTTGAAGGACGGGTCCGTGTAGGCCGGCATCGTGCCGTCGAGGAAGGCCGCGAACAGCGCCTGGGTGTCGTTGGTGTCCTTCGCCATGGCGTCGATGTCGGGCGGCGTGTCCTGCGCCCGGGTGACGTCCGCGGCGAGTTGACCGGGGATGGCCGCGTCCTCGCTCACCTGGATACCGCGGACGACCGCGACGACCACGCAGAGGATCACACCCAACGCGATGCCGACGATCGCGGCGGCACTCCCCGCGGCGAGCGCCGCGGCCCCGTAGTAGCCCGCGTAGGGGATGATCGCCGCCAGGGACACACCGGCCTGGACCGCGGCGGTCGCGACCCCGGCGATCCCGATGGTCACCCCGCCCAGGGCGAGCGCGGCCATCATCGTCTTCGACGCCTGCGCCGCAGCCAGGGCACCGTCTTCGTTGTAGATGCTGCCCAGCACCTTCACGGCGCCGTAGCGCACGAAGTCCTCATAGGTCGGCGGGCGGGGGGGCCCACTGAAGAGCACCGTCAGGGACTGGTCGTCGCACCCCGTCGGGCTGTAGGTGTACGGCGCCGGTGGCGTGTAGTGGCACGGGTCGTGCTTCCATTTGTCGTATTCGGCAACGCTCGCCTGTGCCTGGGCGACGCGCAGCGCCTGGACGCGGTTGCGCAGCCAGCCGTACGCGGCGGCCTCGTCACCGGTGCGCTCGCCCGCCGGCTTCGCGACCACGCGGAGCAGGTTGGCGAACAGCACCCCCCTGGCGTCGTTGCGGCCCCAGGAGAGCAGCCGGTCGCGTTCGTCGTCGGTCCAGGCCACGCCCCGGTGCGTGTCGAACGCGGCGTAGCTGTCGTCCTCGAAGTGACACAGATCGGCGGGGTCCTGTCCGCCGGCCGTCTGGATGACGGTCTCGGGATGTCCGATGTAGCGGCCGTCGGCACCGGAATAGACCGTCTGGTCGCACCGGTCGAAGGGTGCCGCATCCGCGGCACGGCGGACGGCGGGCACCAGTACCGCCGCGCCCACTACGACCATCACCGCCACGACGGGCAGCACCGCCCGTCGATTTCCCGTCTTCGTCCCACACCCGTCGATGGTCGGCATCTTCGCTCCCGATCGCCCTGATCGCTCCGTCGTCGATCGAGGTGATGATAAGATACATTGGTGAATGAATGCAACGGCGGACCGACTGACTCGACGGTCGCTACGCTGAGCCGACGAACGCCATGGCCCCGCGATCGACCCATCGAACACGAACCCAGCAGGAACGACGAGCCGCCAGCCGCCGGGCGTTGGTCCACAGCGCGATGCAGACGTTCGGCTCGCAGGGGTACGCCCGCACCACCGTCGCCGACATCGTGGCCGGCACCGACTACTCGCCCGGCGCCTTCTACCACCACTTTGCCAACAAGGCCGAGTGCCTGTGGGCCGTGATCGACTACCGACGCGACATTCGCAAGAGCTGGGCCGACCTGGCCACCGAACTCGATCCCGCGGGCACGACCCTCGAGGAGCTGGTCGCCGAGGCGTACGCCCGCCTCAGCGCCACCCTGGAAGGCACCCACGCCTGGACGATGGTGATGGTCGAGTACTACCGGGCGCACGGCCACGAGCCAGGGGTGGACCGTCGACTCGCGGAACTCTACGAGCAGTGGATCGAAGAGGTCGCCGTGTTCGTGCGCTTCCTCCAGGCCAACGACCTGGTCGATCCAGAGCGGAACGCGACGACGGTGGCCTCCCAGGTCGTCGCCTTCGCCGAGGGCTATGCCACTCACGCGATGGTCCACGACATCGACCCGAGCCACTACCCCGCCGTGCTCGCCGACGGTACCCTCCGCCTGCTCCGCACCGAGCGCCGCTAGCCCGAGCACTTCCGTACTCAGCAGGCCTGGCGATCGTCGGGCCGAGGTCGTCGGCGGCGATGTCGCTGCCCGACGAGGTGCTTGCCGGAGGGACTGGTCCAATGGGGAACCTGTCGGTCATCGAGGGTCATCGACCAC
>JBDZVK010000129.1:0-1208 GCA_040255725.1 Actinomycetota bacterium | reverse complement strand
GCCGGAGGGACTGGTCCAATGGGGAACCTGTCGGTCATCGAGGGTCATCGACCACCCGTTGCGGTGGGTGACCCCGTGGTGATGCCGGCAGAGCGCGACCAGATTGGCGAGATCGGTGGGCCCACCCTTGTGCCAGTCGACCACGTGATGGTGGTCGCACCAGTCGATGGGGGCGTCGCAGCCGGGGAAGGTGCACCCGCCGTCGCGGATGGCGATGGCTCGACGCTGTGCGACGGTGGCGAGCCTCTTGGTGTGGCCGACATCGACCGGGATCCCCATCTCGTTCACGACGACCGCCCACACCTCGGGGTCACAGCCCCAGACACCGGCCGCGGCCCGGGGCAGCGGGGTGCCATCGGGGTCGGTCACTTCGTGGTCGTGCATCACCAGGGTGATCTCGGCCCGCGGTGCACTGCCCGAGCCGGGTCCTGCGCCGACCGCCTCACGGATCAGCTCCGCCATCGCGAGTGCTCGAAGCACCTTGCGGGGAGGGACCGCCAGGTCCGGGGTCAGCTCATGGTCTCGGGTGAACCGCTTGAACAATGCGTCGGTTCTCGCCTCGATCGCGGTGCGAATTGCCAAGCCATTCGCCGCATCCAATGATCCCGAGACATCAGTGCATCCATCCAGCGTCTTGGCCCGGTGCAGTTCGTTGCCAACATAGGGATCGGGTTCCGCGCCGTCGGCGTCGGCATATTCGGCCAACGCCATGACGTCACGCTTCCATGGTTCGAACGTCGAGGCTTCGGCGAGCGCGATGATCTCTTCCTGTGCGGCGACGAGCACGTCGGTGATCCGTGGATTGTCGGCGTCGCTGAGACATTTCGCGTGGTCATAACTCAAGCGACCGTCGCTCACGGCGTCATCGACGTGGTCGAAGTGGTGCCGCAACGACCGGCCGACCCGCAGTCGGCTCCGAATCTGGCCACGGGCGCACCCGGTCTCGCGGGCAACCCACGAAACGGTCTTCATGCCGTGGTCGCGGTCGGTCACCCCGCGCCCGTCCAATTCGGCCAGGACATGTGCGTGGGCGGTCTGAGCAAAACTGATCAATGCCGCCAACTCCACCGCCGAATCGAGCAATGCCTCGTCATGACATGCACGCACATCGAAGCCCGCGAGCTGCCTCCCGATTTCGTCGAGTTCGGTGCCATCGACCATGCCAACAATACTAGAAGAGGGGTGTGACATTCTGGGGTCAGAACGGC
>JBDZVK010000490.1:0-1518 GCA_040255725.1 Actinomycetota bacterium | reverse complement strand
GTGCCGATCAAGGCGCCGGTCGCCGGGATCGCCATGGGGCTCATCCACGAGGGCGACGCGTACCTGACCCTCACCGACATCCAGGGCGCCGAGGACGCGTTCGGCGACATGGACTTCAAGGTCGCCGGCACCGCCGAGTTCGTGACCGCACTGCAGCTCGACACCAAGATCGACGGCCTGCCCGCCGACGTGTTGGCCGCTGCGCTTTCCCAGGCCCGCGACGCCCGTATCGAGATCCTCGAGGTCATGGCCGGCGCGATCGCCGAACCCCGCGACGACGTCGGCGACTCCGCCCCCAAGCTGATCAGCTTCGAGATCCCGATCGACAAGATCGGCGAGGTGATCGGTCCGAAGGGCAAGGTCATCAACGCGATCACCGCGGAGACCGGCGCCGACGTCTCGGTCGACGACGACGGCATGGTCGGCGTCGTCACGATCGGTGCGGTCGACAAGGGTGCCGTTGCCGAGGCCGAGCGGCAGATCCGTCTCATCCTCGACCCGCCCACCGCCGACATCGGTGCCACCTACACCGGCAAGGTCGTGAACATCACCAAGTTCGGGGCATTCATCAACATCCTCCCCGGCCGCGACGGACTGCTCCACATCTCCAAGATCGGTGGCAAGCGCCGCGTCGAGAAGGTCGAGGACGAACTCACCCTCGGCCAGGAGATCGAGGTGCGCGTCGACGACATCGACCCGAACGGCAAGATCTCGCTGATCCCGACCGCGAACGACGCGGACGGTGACTCCGGCGAATCGTCGAGCAAGCGCTCTTCCGGCGGATCCCGCCGGAGTCGCAGCGAGTCGAAGGACGACGCGAACGGATCCGATGACGCCGGTGACGACGTCGAGGTCGTGTCGTTCTCGGATTCCTTCGATGCGGAGGCCTCCGAGTCGTTCGGTGACCTCGGCCCGTCGAACGACCGGGCTCCGCGGGGCAACGGTGGTGGGAACCGCCGTGGCGGGGGCCGTCGGCGCCGCTGATCCTTCGCAGCTCGAAGCGAACCATGGTGGACCCGGTGCCTGCGCCGGGTCCACCGGCGCGTTCGGGCGTCTCCTCGCTCGGAAAGCGTCCACATCGCTGCTCACGAGTCGGTACGATCTCGCGCAGGCCGGGTCGATCGGACCCGGCGAGTTCCCGAGGAGCGGACGATGGGATTTCTCGACAAGGTACGGGAGCAGGGTTCGGCGCTCGCAAGTAAGGCCCAGGAGGGCCTCAGCCAGGGCCAGGCCAAGCTCGACGAGGCGCAGGCCCGCAAGAAGGGCAATGACCTCCTCGCCCAACTGGGTGCCTGGGACTGGGCGACCGCCCACGGCCGTGACGGTGGTGCCGGCCCGGCGGAGATGGAGCGGTTGCGAGGTGAGCTGGCCACCCACGAGGCCGAGCACGGTGAGATCGCTCCGCCGGAAGTGGCGGCCCCCGAGCCCCCGCCGGCTCCTCTTGCAGAAACCACCCCGCCGCCACCGCCGGGTGCGCCCACCGAGTCCCCGCCACCTGGGGATTGACCTATGGCGAGG
>JBDZVK010000128.1:0-7500 GCA_040255725.1 Actinomycetota bacterium | reverse complement strand
GCCGGTGGGTTGCCAGCCGGTGGTCGACGGGCCGGGTCCAGCGGAACCAGGCGGGGTCACGACGGGCGTGACCGGCGGGGGCGTGGTGGTGGTGGTCGTGGTGGTGGTGGTCGTGGTGGTGGTCGTCGTGGTGGCGGGCATCGTGGTGGTGGTCGTCGTCGGCGGCGGCGGCGACGACGTGCTCGGCGTCGCCGGTGCCGTGGTCACCGACGTGCTCCGACGCGTCCGGGCCGACGGGGCCGACGGAGCTGCCGCCGACGAACTCGTGCGGTGTGCCGAGTCGACCGGAGCCGCCGGTGCCGTGGCCGCGTGCTTCCGGTCGTCGTGGGTCGACGCCAGGGTGGCGGCGGGTCGGTGCGGTGACGACGCCGTCGCTCGGGTACGGGCGGTGGCGGCGCGTGCTTTCCCGTGCCCCGCGGCCGGTTGTGCGCCTCGAGCGGTTTCCGTGTTCGAGGCCGTGTGCGGCGTCACCGGGGACAGGTGGCCCGAGGGCTTGTCGTGGTGTCGATGGTGGGAGGCGGCGTCGTGAGCGGCCGCGGGTCTCCTTGCCGGTGGATCGGCTCGACCGGATCCGGTCGAACACGACGCCACCGTCAAGGAGACGGCCAGGAGTCCCGGCAGCAAGGCGGTGCGGGAGCGATGGGCGCGCCGAGGGGTCGAGGTCCGTGCGAGGGGTGGGGACATGAGGGGATCCTTTGGTGTTCGGAGAATGGTCGGATTCGAATGACCGGTTGCCCCTCGCGTCGACCGATTCCGTTGCATCCCCGTTGGTGGTTCTCACCGTAGCGTAACAGAATCGTCATGAGGGTGTAATAATCCTCCCGGTTTCTGTCATGAAGAACGGTCCTGACCTGGGTCGGAGGTATCAGGACGTCGCCGACCTGCTCATCACCCACGGACGTGCCGGTGCCCGTCCGCCGTCCGTCCCGTGTCGAAGGAGCCGGTGTGATCCAGACGACGACCCGCATCCCGCTGGTGGACGTGCCTGCCCAGCATCGCGAGGTCGCCGATCGCCTGCGCCACGACATCGAGGCACTCTTCGCGATGGGGACGTTCGTCGACGGTCCACAGGTCGAGACGTTCGAGCGGGCCTACGCGGCCCACGCGCACCGGCTGCGGTGTGTCGGCGTGTCCAGCGGCACCGAGGCGCTGCGCCTGGCACTCGGCGCCGCGGGAGTGCACGCCGGCGACGAGGTGATCGTCCCGGCGCAGACCTTCGTCGCGACCGCCGAGGCCGTCATGCAACTGGGGGCCACGCCGGTCGTGGTCGACACCGACCCCACGTACCACCTCATCGACCCCGAGCGGGCCGCCGAACGGATCGGCGAGCGCACCCGGGCGGTCGTCCCGGTGCACCTGTTCGGTCAGATGGCGCCGATGGGCCCGCTCATCGCCCTCGCACGGCGCCACGGCGTCGTGATCGTCGAGGACGCCGCCCAGGCGCACGGCGCGTCCCAGCACGGCCGGGGCCCCGGTGACGGCACCGTCGCGGCGGCGACCAGCTTCTACCCGGGGAAGAACCTCGGCGCCTGCGGCGACGCCGGAGCGGTGTTGACCGACCACGCCCGCGTCGCCGACGCCGTCGCAGCCGCCCGCGACCACCGGAGTGTCGACGGTCCGATCGCGGAAGGGCCCACCCGCGGCGGGCTCACCGGGGGCAACGCGCGTCTCGACAGCATCCAGGCGGTGGTGTTGTCGGTCAAGCTGCATCGTCTCGACGCCTGGAACGCGGCCCGCCGCCGCGCCGCGCGGCGCTACGACGACCTGCTCGCGACCTTCGACGACGTCGAGACCCCGGTGGTCATGCCGGGGAACGTCCACGCCTGGCACCTGTACCCGGTTCTGGTGCCCGTGCCGGCCCGTGACCCGCTGCTCGAGTGGATGCACGCCGCGGGCATCGGCTGTGGCGTCCACTACCGGGATCCACTCCACCTGCACCCGAACCTGTCGCATCTGGGGTACGCGCCCGGTGACTGCCCGAACGCCGCTGCGGCGACGTCGCGACTGCTCTCGCTCCCGCTGCACCCCCATCTGTCCACGAGCGACCAGGAGCGGGTCGTCGAGACCCTCGGCGAGGGACTTGCCCGTGTCTGAAGCGGGCGCCGACGGCCCCATGGTCCACGCGACGGCGTTGTGCGAGAGCACCGAGGTGGGACCGGGCACGCGCGTCTGGGCCTTCGCGCACGTGCGGCCGGGCGCCACCGTCGGCTCGAACTGCAACCTGTGCGACCACACCTACTTCGACGACGGCGCCACGCTCGGCGACGGCGTGACCGTGAAGAACGGCGTCAGCGTCTGGGACCGCGTGACCCTCGCCGACGACGTGTTCGTCGGACCCAACGTCGCCTTCACCAACGACCGGATCCCGCGGGCTCGTCCTTTTCGGACCGATCCCGACCGGTACCTGGCGACGCTGGTGCGACGCGGCGCGGTGTTGGGCGCGAACGCCACGATCGTGTGCGGGGTGACCATCGGTCGCCACGCGCTGGTCGGGGCCGGCGCGGTCGTCACCCGCGACGTCCCCGACCACGCGGTCGTGGTGGGATCGCCGGCCAGGCGGGTCGGCTGGATCTGCGTCTGCGGACAGCGCCTCGACGAACGCCTTCGGTGCCGGTGCCACCGGACCTACCGGATCGACGACGCCGGACAGGTCGTCGTGGTCGCGCACCGGTCCCCACCCGACTGAACGCGTCGCGAGGCGCGACCTCACCCCGGCGGCGGACGGAACCAGACCGAGCGACGAATGCGCCCCGATCCGGCCAGCTCACCCAACGAGACGCAACCGAGCCCGGCCTTCGCCAGTGCCGAGATCGTCGCGTCCGTCACCGCCGCCCGGTCGAGCGAGGCCACCGGATCGTCCGGAGGCGGCTCCGGGCACAGCCCGTCGTGCAGGAGCACGATGTCGCCAGCGTGCGCCCGCCGGGCCAGACGGCCGGCGACCTCGCCGGGCGGGGACGCCTCCCAGTCCGCGCCCTCCGGGCCCCACACCACCACGTCGAGACCGGTGCGGCGGGTGGCCCGGTAGGTGCCGAGGGTCTGGGCACCGAACGGTGGGCGGTACCACCTGAGCGGTCGACCGCTGACCGCTTCGAGCCGGCTCCTGCCCTCGCCCACGACCTCCTCGACCGGTCGCCGCGCCAAGGGGAGCGCCGTGTGGTCGAGCCCGTGCAGGCCGATCTCGTTGCCCGCGTCGCGCACGCGGCGCACCAGATCAGGCTGCGCCTCGGCCCGTTCGACGAGCATGAAGAACGTCGCGCGGGCCCCGGCACGCGCCAACACCTCGAGGATGGGTCCGGTCCACCGCGGATCCGGGCCGTCGTCGATGGTCAGCGCCACCGACGGGGCCTCGGTCGCCACGCCGTGCACCGAGCCGACGAACCGACCGAGGACCGGATCGACCCCGCGGCGCAGCACCATCCGGCCACGGGGACCGAGCCGGTGGCGGACGCGCCATGCCGCGTCGACGCAGCGTTGGCCGACGGCCGTCGTCGCGCTCACGGGCCGACGCCCATCGTCGCGAGGACCCGGGCGGCCACCGCATCCCAGGTGAAGCCGGCCTCGACCCGCTCGCGCGCGCGCCGTCCCATCGCCGCGGCCGTGGAGCGATCACCGAGCAGCATCCGCAGCGCCCCGGCCACGGCGTCGACGTCCCGGGAGGCGACGAGCACGCCGTCGTCGCGGTCGTGCACGACCTCGCGGCGGCTCTGCTCGTCGAAGGCGATCACGGGCAGCCCCATCGCGCCGGCTTCCAGGATCACGTTGGGAAACGCGTCGAAGTCCGACAACAGCGCGAGGCACGTGGCGGACCGGTAGATGCCCACCAGTCGGTCGCGGTCGGCGGCCCTCCGTGGGTCGAGACGACCGACGACCTCGACGCCTGCATCGGCGATGCGCGGGCTGCATCCGACGATCACCAGGCGCGCGTCGGGAACGTCCCGTGCGACCGCCCGCCAGGCGTCCAACAGCAGGGGGCCTCCCTTGAGATCCCAGTCGTACCCGACGAACAGCACCGTCGGCGGACCCGTCGGCGCTCCCGGTGGGTCGGGTCGGCCGACGTTCGTGGCCCCGGCGCCGATCGTGACCACCCGCTCCGCCGGCTGATCGAAGTCGTCGACGACGCTGGCCGCCGCCCAGTCGCTCGTCGTGAAGACCGTGTCGCACGACGCGAAGACCCGCCGCTGCCAGTCGACCGCCCGGCGCACGCCCGCGGGCGTCGCCCGGCTGATCGCGAATTCGCCGGACTCGACCGCCTGGACCACCGTGCAGTCGGTGACGCAGTAGGCGGCGACGTCGTCGCGGTCGATGCACACGTGGGTACCGATCTGCAATGCGTGGGTGATGCCGCCCGCCGCGGCGATGCGCTCGTGCACCCGCGCCGACAGTCGTTCGACGACCCGGGCCGACCAGTACCAGTCCGGGTCGACGAGCGGCGCCCGGCGGCCGCGGATCCGCCCGCGCAGAATGCCGCGCCAGTGGACCGCTCCGCCCAGCAGGTCCCGGGCGCGGACCTGGCGGGAGGCGACGGGTACCACGGGCACGCCGCGCTCCGCGAGGTGCGTGAACAGCGCCGCGCTGTAGCCGCTGAAGGTGCGCTCGTCGAGCGGGTCGGTCGTCGCCACCGCCGCCAGACGCACGCCGTCGCGCACGGCTCCCACCGGCTCGGCGCGCGGTCGCGATGCGAGCGTCATGGCCGGTCACCACACCTGGGCGAGGGGTCGATCCGGCTCGGGTCGCTCGCCGGTCGGCCGCGGGACCCGGCCGGTGAGCGTCGCCAGCGACTGCTCGACCCGACGCACCGACTCGTCCCAGCCCTGGCCCCGGACGCTCGACGCGGCGCGGTCGGCATCGGCGGCGCGCGCCGGCGAATCCACGATCGCTTCCAACGCATCGGCGAGCGCCTCGGGCGTGGGCGCGGCGTACCGGACCGACGGGTTGTCGAGCACCGCCCGGGTGTGGGGCGCATCGTTGACCACGGGCACGCAGCCGGTGGCGAGCATCTCGAGGGGGAGCAGCGACAGGTTGGTGAACGACAGCACCAGCCCCGCGGCGCACCGGTTGAACAGGGCATCGATCTCGACCGGCGTGAGCACCCCGTGGTCGGTGCAGGCGAAGGGCAGTCGCAGGCCGTGCAGGTCCTCGCCGAACAGGTGGATGCCGATGTCGTCGCGGCGGGCCGCGAGCCGGCGCAGCGCGAGCAACCCCAGGCCGAACCCGCGCCTCGGGGTCCCCGGGCGTGCGTAGAACACGACGTCGCGACGAGAAGGCCGCTGCCGATTCGCGTAGACGGCGGTGTCGACGCCGAGGTCGAAGTGGTCGCAGCTCATCTGGTGGTCGCGTTCGAGTCGCTCGGCGAGCCACCGACCGGCGCAGATCCCGTGGAACCCGAACCGGTAGGTCGCCTCGGCGAGTACGGCCGCGGAGCCGGCGGGATGGAACCAGGGTTCGAAGTCCTGGACGACGTAGGCCCGCGCCGCTTCGACGGGCGCGTTGCGGACCACGTACGCGGTCGGCCACGACGTGGCGACCAGCACGTCGAACGACGGCCGTGCGAGCCGCCCCAGTTCACCCGCGTCCGTGATGCGCGACGCCACCGGTCCGAAGTGGTCCTCGATGACGCGCCGGCTCGTCGCCACGTCACCGGGGCAGTACCGGTCGTAGATGTACACGACGTTGCGGTGGCCACGTACCTCGAGGCCGCTGATCATGCGGAACAGCGTCGTGTGACCCCCCGATCCGGCCGACGGGGGGCCCATGACCCACCCGATCGACATCGGTCCGTGGCCGGGTGCGGTCCGCGACGGCCAGAGGCGTCGGGGCATCGCCACGTCGGCCGCCCCGACGCCGAGCTCGTCCGAAGGCGGCGCCAGACGGTCCGCGGTCGAGCGGAGCAGCGTGGCCGAGACGCCCCGGGCACCACCGGCGTGCCAGGTGGTGCGCATGCGGCGGCCGGCACGTCGCAGCGCCGCGGCTCGCCGGCCCGGCCGCTGCGGGCGCGTCCGGGGCGCGGTCACGCGCTCACCTTCGCCACCGGGTCGAGCCGTGACGGGTCGACGACCACCGGTTCGGCGGACGGGTCGGTGGCGACCACCGGCCGCTGGGCCCGCCACCGGGTCACCGCCCCCCACATCACGGCGGCATGTGCGGCGATCCCGGCCGCGGCGGCGACCGCCAACGCCAGGAACGGTTCGCGGATCTGCCGGTGGACGAGCCACGCGACGCCGAACGCCGCGAGCGCGCCGACCAACGGACGGGCCACGGCGGCGGCAACGCGCCGCGCCGCGATGCCACGGCTCCGGAGCAGGAGCAGGTACGTCGGGGTGACGATGCCGAGCGCGACGACGAGGTGGCCCACTCCCACGCCGTCGATCCCGCCCACGCGCGCGCCGATGACGAGCGCGGGGATCAACGCGACGAGCCACAGGATCTGCACCCGGAACACCGCCGACGAGTGGCCCAGTGCGACGATGAGGTCGTAGGTGAGCTCGAAGGCGATGCGGAGTCCGCCGACGACGGCGAGCCACACCAGTGCCCGTGCGGCGCCGCTCCAACGGTCGCCGTACACGAAGCGCACCGCCGGGAGCGCGAGGGCCGCGAGCAGCGCGCAGATCGGCAGTGCGAGGCCGAGAAGTTGGCTCATCGACCGGGTGAACACGTCCTCGAGATGTTCCCGTCGGTGACGGAGCCGGGCGAACGCCGGCAGCGACACCGACCGCACGCTCTGCGAGAACATCTTCACGGGCCAACTCGACAGGTTGAAGGCGAGCACGTACACGCCGAGCGCCGTCGGCCCGAGGACCCGGCTCACCACCACGTAGTCGACGTTCAACACGGCGAACACCAGCAGCCCCGACGCGGCCAGAGGCAGCCCGAAGCGGAGCAGTCCCCGCACCTCGGCGCGGTCGAATCCCGGTCGCCACGAGCGGCCGCTGAAACCGATGAGGACCGCCGCCGAGGCGGCGTTGCTGGCCACCCAGGCCCACGCGAGGCTCGAGGGACCGAACCCGGCAGCAGCCAGCGGGACGGCGACCGCGAGCGAGACGCCCAGATTGGTGACATCCGCGGCGGTCTGGACGTCCTGGCGGAAGCGTTGTTGGACGAGCGCGGACGGCACCGCGGACAACCCCGCGATCACCAGCGCCCCCGACAGGATCTGCAGCGACCCGGTCGCGCCCGGGTTGTGCAGCGCGGACGCGACCCAGGGTGCGGTGAAGAAGAGCGCGACGGCGAGCGTCGACGCCGACACGATCGAGATGGTCGCGACGGTCGGTGCGATCGCGTCGGTCCGTTCGGGTTCGCGGACCACCGCGACACTCACGCCGAGTTCGCTGACGTTGACGATCAGGGTGAACGCGACGAGTGCCGCGGAGAACACGCCGAACTGCGAGGGGGCGAGCAGGTGGGCGAGGACGATGCCCATGACGACCTGCCCGGCGCGCCCCACCAGATTGTCGAAGAGGCTCCACACCAGGCCGGCCCGGACCTTCACCCCCAGTTCGTCGG
>JBDZVK010000489.1:0-1520 GCA_040255725.1 Actinomycetota bacterium | reverse complement strand
GTGAAGCACGCCTGGAGCGAGTTGTAGAAGCCCTGGTTGTCGACGGTCTCGTTCACCGACTCCTTGATCAGCAGCGCGGTCATCGTCGGCAGCTCCGCGATCCGCCGGGCGAAGTCCAGGGTGCGCTCGCCCAGCTCGTCGCGGGGAAAGACCTTCGACACCATGCCGAGGCGGTGCGCCTCGTCGACGTCGATCGAGTCACCGGTGAGCATCAGCTCCTTGGTCTTGCGCGGCCCGAACTCCCACGGGTGCGCGAAGTACTCGAGCCCACACATGCCCAGGCGGGTACCGACCACGTCGGCGAACACCACGTCATCAGCGCCGACGATCAGATCACAGGCCCACATGAGCATCAGCCCGGCGGCGTACACCGGACCGTGCACCTGGGCGATGGTGATCTTGCGGAGGTTGCGCCAGCGCAGCGTGTTCTGGAAGTAGTAGTGCCACTCCTGGAGCATCCGGTTCTCGGCCCCGGTGCGGGTCGCGCCGTTGGTCTGGTAGGTGGGGTGGTTGGCGTAGTCGTCGCGCGCCGCTTTCGATCCCATGTCGTGCCCGCTCGAGAACATCGGCCCGGTCCCGCCCAGGATCACCACCCGGCAGGTGTCGTCGGCCTCCGCGGCGAGCATCGCCGCGTCGAGCTCGACGAGCAGGCCGCGGTTCTGGGCGTTGCGGGCATCGGGTCGGTCGAGCAGGATCCGGACGATCCGACCCTCGTCGTGGGACTCGACGGTGAGGTACTGGTAGTCGGCCATGGGGCTCCTCTTCCGGGGCGGTCGGTCGGCGCGCGAACGTGACACGCGTGTCAGAATGACACCGATGTCAGACTAGATCGTCGCCCGGCACGCCGCCGTCGGGCCGCAGCGATCACGCGATCCGTCAGGAGGAGACGTCATGCATCTCGAATTGGACACCGACGCCTGCCAGGGCCACGGCCGCTGCTACAGCCTCGCTCCGGAGCTGTTCGACTGCGACGACGAGGGCCACAGCGTGCTCCTCTGCCACGGCGAGGTCCCCGACGGGTTGACTCACAAGGCACAGCTCGCGGTCGACAACTGCCCCGAGGACGCGATCCGACTGGTCTGACCTCAGCGGTCGGCGAGCGCGGCGCGGACCTCGCGGCGCAGCAGCTTGCCGGTGTCGGTGTAGGGCAGGGCGTCGCACACCTCGATCACATCGGGGGTGCGCGAGCCACGCAGTCGATCCCGCACCCACGCGCGCAGGGCCTGGGGCGTCGCCGTGGCGCCCGGGGCGACGACGACCGCGGCGGCGATGCGCTGGCCCCATTCGTCGTCGGGCACGCCGACCACGGCGCACTCCCGCACGTCGGGGTGGCGCAGCAGCACGTCTTCGATCTCGGCCGGGGCGATGTTCTCACCGCCACGGATGATCGTGTCGTCGGCCCGACCGTCGAGGAAGAGATAGCCGTCGTCGTCGAGATGGCCGCGGTCGCGGGTGGCGAACCAACCGTTCGCCGACTCGGTGTCGGCGTACTCGCCCGAGACCTGCTCGCCGCGGACGAA
>JBDZVK010000488.1:0-1524 GCA_040255725.1 Actinomycetota bacterium | reverse complement strand
GTGGTCGTTCACCTTCGTAGCCGAGTGGCAAAGGATCAACGAGCATGCCCAAAGCTGTCGGTATCGACCTCGGTACCACCAACTCCGTCGTCAGCGTGCTGGAGGCCGGCGAACCCGTCGTCGTCCCGAACGCCGAAGGCTCCCGGACCACCCCGTCGGTGGTCGCGTTCTCCAAGTCCGGCGAGGTGCTCGTCGGTGAGGTCGCCAAACGACAGGCGATCACCAACCCCGACCGCACGATCCGGTCGGTCAAGCGCCACATGGGCACGAACTGGTCGATCGACATCGACGGCAAGGCCTACACCGCGCAGGAGATCTCGGCCCGCACCCTGATGAAGCTGAAGGCCGACGCCGAGGCCTACCTGGGTGACACCGTGACCCAGGCCGTCATCACCGTGCCCGCCTACTTCGACGACGCGCAGCGCACCGCCACCAAGGAGGCCGGGCAGATCGCCGGGCTTGAAGTGTTGCGGATCATCAACGAGCCCACCGCGGCCGCGCTCGCCTACGGGCTCGAAAAGGAGAGCACCGACCAGACGATCCTGGTGTTCGACCTCGGTGGTGGCACCTTCGACGTGTCGGTGCTCGAGATCGGTGACGGCGTGTTCGAGGTGAAGTCGACCCACGGTGACACCCAGCTCGGTGGCGACGACTGGGACCAGAAGATCATCGACTGGCTGGTCGAGGGCTTCAAGGGTGACCACGGGGTCGACCTGTCGAAGGACAACATGGCCGTCCAGCGCCTCAAGGAGGCCGCCGAGAAGGCCAAGATCGAGTTGTCGCAGGTGCAGTCCACCCAGATCAACCTCGCCTACATCACCGCGACCGATTCGGGTCCGCTGCACATGGACACCCAGCTCACCCGCGCCAAGTTCCAGGAGTTGACCGCGGATCTGCTCGACCGGTGCCGCACCCCGTTCGACCAGGCGATCTCCGACGCCGGGCTGAAGAAGGGCGACATCGACCACGTCGTGCTGGTCGGTGGCTCGACGCGCATGCCCGCCGTGGTCGACCTGGTCAAGGAGATGACCGGCAACGACCCGCACAAGGGCGTGAACCCCGACGAGGTCGTCGCCGTGGGCGCCGCGGTGCAGGCCGGCGTGCTCAAGGGCGACGTCAAGGACGTGCTGCTGCTCGACGTGACCCCGCTGTCGCTGGGCATCGAGACCAAGGGCGGGGTCATGACCCGCCTGATCGAGCGCAACACCACGATCCCCACCAAGAAGACCGAGGTGTTCACCACGGCCGAGGACGGCCAGCCCTCGGTGGAGATCCACGTGCTCCAGGGCGAACGCGAGATGGCGCAGTTCAACAAGACCCTGGGCAAGTTCCAGCTCGTCGACCTGCCCCCCGCCCCCCGGGGCGTGCCCCAGATCGAGGTCACCTTCGACATCGACGCGAACGGCATCGTGCACGTCTCGGCCAAGGACCGGGCCACCGGCAAGGAGCAGTCGATGACGATCACCGGTCAGTCGTCGCTCGCCAAGGACGACATCGACCAGATGATCAAGGACGCCGAGGCCC
>JBDZVK010000001.1:30224-38219 GCA_040255725.1 Actinomycetota bacterium | reverse complement strand
CGGTGATCGTCGGCCACGGCGTCACGAAGAGCTGGAAGTCGACCGCGGTGCTCACCGACGCGGAGGTCAGCGTCGGCCCGGGCATCACGGGCCTGCTGGGCCCCAACGGCTCGGGCAAGACGACCCTGATCGGCATGATCCTCGGCCTGCACCGGCCCGATGCCGGCTCGTTGCGGGTGCTCGGCATCGACCCGACCACCGCCGGCCACGAGGTGCGGGCCCGGGTCGGCTACAGCCCCGAACACCACCGCCTGCCGCCCGACACGCGGGTGTCGGACTTTGTCGCCCACATCGCCCAGGTGCACGGGCTGCCCCGCCGGGCGGCGATCAACCGGGCGTCGGATGCGCTCTGGCACGTGGGCCTCGGTGAGGAGCGCTTCCGGCCGCTGGGCACGATGTCGACCGGGCAACGTCAGCGCGCCAAGCTCGCCCAGGCGATCGTGCACGACCCGGCCCTGGTGCTGCTCGACGAGCCCACCGACGGGCTCGACCCGTTGCAACGGGACGACATGCTGGATCTGATCCGCCGCATGGGGCGCGACTTCGGCATGCACGTGCTGTTGTCGTCGCACCTGTTGGAGGAGGTCGAACGGGTCTGTGACGGGGTCGTGATCCTGCGCGACGGCCGGGTCGCGGTGTCCGGTTCGATCGAGACGGTCCGCGGCAAGGGCACCGGCGTGATCGTCGAATTGGTCGACGGGTGGGACGCCGTGACCGCGAGCCTGCGTGCCGGCGGATTCGCTGTCGAACGCGACGGGCCGAAGCTGCTCGTGCAGGCCCGGATCGACGACGCCGACCCGGACGCGACCTTCGACGCGGTGCGGGACGCGGTGGCGGCCTCGAACTCGGCGATCCGCATACTCAAGGCCCGCCAGACCACCCTCGAGGACGTGTTCCTCTCCGAACCGTCACCGGTCGGCACGTGACGCAGCTTCCACCGCCGCCGCTCGGAGCCCCTCCGGCCACCGGTCCGGGATCCGCGCAGATCCTCGAACGTGGCTACCGCCGCTACGACGGGGAGCGACTCGGTCGGGGCGCGTCGATCCGGGCGGTGTGGTGGTATTCGATCCAGCGGATGCTGGGGATGCGCCGCTCGGTGTGGTCGAAGCTGCTGCCGGCCGCGGTGATCTTCTTCTCGTACGTCCCCGCGATCGTCTTCGTCGGCGTCGTCGCCCTGGCCAAGGACTCCCCCGAGGTGGCCTCCAGCCTGCCCAGCTATGCCGACTACTACGGCTACGTGATGTTGGCCGTGGTGCTGTTCGCCACGTTCAGCGCGCCGGACGTGCTGTGCCCGGATCGCCGAACCGGCATGCTCGGCCTCTATCTCGCCTCACCGCTGACCCGTGACACCTATCTGGTGGCGAAGGGCGCGGCGATCCTGTCGGCGTTGCTCATCGTGACCGCCGGCCCGCAGCTGCTGTTCCTGCTGGCGAACACGCTGCAGGGCTACACGGTCGGCGACACCGGCGACACCCTGTTGATGGTGGTCCGGATCATCGGCGCCGGGGTGGTGGTGGCGGCGTTGTTCACCTCGGTCACGATGGCGATCTCGTCGTTCACCGACCGGCGCGGGTTCGCCAGCGCGGCGATCCTGCTGGTGATCTTCGCGTCCGGCGCGATCGGCGGGTCGCTGCAGGACGCGCACCCGAACCTGGCCCTCGTGGGGTTGGCCGTGCAGCTCCCCGACGCGTTGACGACCCGCACGTTCGGGGTGACGAGCACCGGCGCCTCCGCCGACGTCGCCACGACGCTGACCTGGGTCGTCGGACTCGGGATCATCGTCGTGGCCGCGGTCGTCTCCCGCATCCGCTACGCCCGCATGCAGGTGACCCGGTGAGCACCCGGACGTTGCCGCCGCCGCCCCCTCCTCCCCCGCCGCCGCCGGCTCCGGCGACCGACACGGTCGTGCACGTCGAAGCGGTGTCGAAGTGGTTCGGCGGCGTCGTGGCGGTGTCGGAGGTGAGCTTCGGTGTGGGCCCGGGCGTGACCGCGGTGCTCGGCCCGAACGGGGCCGGCAAGTCGACGCTGCTGCGCCTGTTGTGCGGTCTGACCGCGCCCTCCCAGGGCACCGTGCGCGTCTTCGGTGCCGATCCCCGTGCCGATGCCGCCGCACGCAGCCGGATCGGTCTGGTGCCCCAGCAGGAGACGATGTTCGACACCCACACGCCCTTTGCGTTCGTGCGTCTGGCCGCGATCCTCCACGGCGTCGCCGACCCGGCGGCCGCGGCACGTCGGAGCCTGGGCGTGGTCGAACTCGACCCGGACGACACCCGGAAGATCACCACCTACTCCAAGGGCATGCGCCAGCGGGTGAAGGTGGCCGCCGCGCTCGTCCACGACCCGGCGGTGCTGGTGTTGGACGAACCGCTCACCGGCCTCGACCCGCGCCAACGTCGCCACATGATCGACCTGTTCCACCGCCTCGGCGACGAGGGTCGCTGCGTGCTGGTCTCGTCGCACGTCCTCGACGAGGTCGAGCGGTTCGGGTCGCGGGTGCTGGTGTTGGCCAAGGGCCGGCTGGCCGCGACCGGTGATTTCCGCGCGATCCGTGATCTCATGGACGACCGTCCACACCGGATCCAGATCGTCACCGACGCGCCCGCGGTGTTCGCCGGCGCGCTGCTGGGTGCCGGGTCGGCCATCGGGGTGCGGTTGGTCAGCGCCGACACGGTGCACATCGAGACGACCGACGTGACCCGCCTGCGGGCGCTCGTGGCGACCACGGCCGTGGAGTGCGGCGTGCACCTGCGTGAGTTCGCGCCCCTCGACGACGACCTCGACAGCGTGTTCCGTTACCTGGTGGGTGGCCGGTGAGCGCCCCGACCGTGTCGCCGACGACCTCCGCCGGGGCGCCCGCGGCACCCGGACCGCGGGTGGGCGCGTCGCTGCGGGCCCTCATCTGGTTGTTGCTGCGGAACCAGGCGACCCGGGGGCGGCTGTTCGCCCTGGCCGCGCTCGGCGTGGTCGGCGTGTTGGTGGGGGCTGTGGTCACCGACAACTCCTCGCTGGATGCGACCGTGGCCGGGACGCGCTTCGTGAACCTCTACGGGTTGTCGTTGCTCACCCCGGTGGTGGCGCTGGTGTTCGGCGCCGGCGCGCTGGGCGACCTGGTCGACGACCGCTCACTGGTCTACCTGTGGCTGCCACCGGTGCCACGTTGGGTGATCGCGCTGGCCGCGTGGGTCGCCACGCTCATCGTGTGCACGCCCTTCACGCTCGGCGCCTCGGTGGTCATGGCCGCGGCCACCGGTGGTGGGGCCGATCTGGTCATCGGCACTCTGTGGGCGAGTCTGGCCGGCCTGATCGCCTATTCGGGGCTGTTCACCGCGCTCGGCTTGCGTTTCCGGCGCGCGCTGGTGTGGGGGTTCGCGTACCTGTTGATCTGGGAGAACTTCGTCGCCCAGGCCGGCGACGGCGCGGCGCGCCTGTCGATCCTGTCGTACCTGCGCTCGGTGCTGTCGGCCTACACCGGCGCCGGCCTGGAACTCGCCGACCGGAGTCTGACCGCATCGTTCGTCGTGCCGGTCGTGGTGGGCCTGCTCGGGCTCGCCTACACCACCCGCCGCCTGCACACCACCGACGTCGACTGACCCGGCACGGTCCGGCCGACCTGGGGCCTTCGTGAACTTGTCGCACTTGCTCCCGGATAGCGGGAGGAACTGCGACAAGTTCCCGTGGGGACCGAGGGCGTCGCCGGGGCCGGGACCGAGGGCGTCGCCGGGGCCGGGACCGGGGCCGGTCAGCCGGGCCAGGTCCAGTCCGCGATCTCCGGCAGATCGGTGAAATGGGAGCGGGTGTGGTCGTGATTCTTCGCCAGCATCGCCTCACAGTGGTCGGCGAGCTCCGAGGCGCCGCTCAGATGACGGCGTGACCGGGCGACCGCATCGGCGGCCAGATGGTACCGGCTCATCTCGTTGAGCACGACCATGTCGAACGGGGTCGTGGTGGTGCCCTGCTCGCGGTAGCCGTGCACGTGGAACCGATCGGTGTCACCCTGGCCGTGCAGCAGGCCGTGCACCGCGCCGGGGTAGCCGTGGAACGCGACGACCACATGGGTGTCGTCGGTGAACAACGACGCGAACTCCGCCGGGCTCGTCCCGTGCGGATGGTCGGCCGCCGGTCTGATCCGCATGAGGTCGACCACGTTGACCACCCGCACACGCATCCCCGGTACCCAGCGCCGCAGCAGGTCGGCGGCGGCGAGGGTCTCCATCGTGGGGATGTCGCCGATGCAGGCGAGCACCACATCCGGTGGTGCGCCCGGGTCGTAGGATCCGTCCGATCCCTCCCCGGCCTCGGTGCCCGCCCAGTGCCAGATGCCGTCGCCGGCCCCGCAGTGGGCTTCGGCGTCGGCCGCCGAGAGGTACTGGAGCTGGGGTTGTTTGTCGATGACGATCAGGTTCACGTAGTCGCGGCTGCGCAGACAGTGGTCGGCGACCGAGAGCAGACAGTTCGCATCGGGGGGGAAGTAGACCCGGCTGACCGACGCGCGCTGGTTCAGAACCGTGTTGATCAGACCCGGGCCCTGGTGGCTGAAGCCGTTGTGGTCGTTGCGCCAACACGTGGAGGTGAGCAGCACGTTGAACGACGGCACCGGCCGACGCCACGCCAGCTCGTGGGTGGCTTCGAGCCACTTGGCGTGTTGCACCGTCATCGACGCCGACACCATCGCGAACGCCTCGTAGGTGGCGAAGAGCCCGTGACGGCCGGTGAGGGTGTAGCCCTCGAGCCAGCCGTGGCACAGGTGCTCGCTGAGCACCTCCATCACCCGGCCCGTCGACGACACGTGGTCGTCGTCGGGCACGACGTGCTCCATGCTCATCCGGTCGGTGACCTCGAACGCCGCACCGAGCCGGTTCGAGTTGGTCTCGTCGGGGCAGAAGAACCGGAACGTGTCCTGGGCAGCCAGCACGTCACGGAGCAGTTCGCCGAGGCGGCGGGTCGATTCGTGGCGCTCCGCCCCCGGCGAGGCGATCTCGACGGTGTAGTCGCGCCAGTCGGGGACGACGAGTGGGTCGGGTGCCAGACCACCGTTGGCCGCGGGGTTCGACCCCATGCGCCGCTCACCGACCGGGGCCTGCTCGATCAGCGCGCGCACCGGTCGGCCGTCGGGCTCGAAGAGCTCGTCGGGCCGGTAGCTTCGCATCCATGCCTCGAGCATCGCGAGATGCTCGGGATTGCTCCGCACCCCGGCGAGGGGTACCTGGTGCGACCGGAACGTGCCTTCGACGCGGACCCCGTCGACGACGGCCGGCCCCGTCCACCCCTTGGGTGTCGCCAGAATGATCGCCGGCCACCGCGGCACACCCGACGGCGCGGCCCCAGGGCCGCGTGCCTCGTGCTGGATCCGGCGGATCCGGGCGATGCCGGCGTCGAGCACCTGGGCGAGGCGCCGATGCACCGTCGCCGGGTCGTCGCCCGCGACGAGGTGCGGCTCGTAGCCGTGCGCTTCGAGCAGCGCCGCCACCTGTTCGGGAGGTCGCCGGCCGAGCACCGTGGGACCGCCGATCTTGTAGCCGTTGAGGTGCAGGATGGGCAGCACCGCGCCGTCGCGGGCCGGGTCGAGGAAGGCGATCCCCTTCCAGGAACCTTCGAGCGGACCGGTCTCGGCTTCGCCGTCGCCGATCACACACGCCGCGATCATCTCCGGCGCGTCGAGCACCGCGCCGAACGCATGGATCAGGGCGTAGCCGAGTTCGCCGCCCTCGTGGATCGATCCGGGGGTCGGGGCGCTCACGTGGCTGGGCACGCCACCGGGGGTCGAGAACTGCCGGAACAGCCGCAGCATGCCGCCGGCGTCACGGCTCACGTCGGGGTAGACCTCTGAATAGGTGCCCTCCAGGTAGACGTTGGCGAGCACCGCGGGGCCGCCGTGGCCCGGACCGGCCACGAAGAGCATGTCGAGGTCGTGGGCACGGATCACCCGGTTGAGATGGGTGTAGACGAGGTTGAGCCCCGGCGAGGTCCCCCAGTGGCCGAGCAGCCGGGGTTTGATGTGCTCGGACGCGAGCGGCTCGTGCAGCAGCGGGTTCGCCTGCAGGTAGATCTGGCCGACGGTCAGGTAGTTCGCCGCTCGCCACCAGCGGTCGAGTGCTGCGACCTCGTCGTCGTCGATCGTGGTCTGCTCTGTCGGAGCATCGGTCATGGTCATCGTCGGACCCCTTCGCTCGGGCCGTGAGGATCACCCTAACGACGCGACGGCCGACTGCGGACGTGGCGCCGCGCTGCCACGGCGCTCGACCGATGCGTGCCGGTTCGCTGGGGTCAGCGGGGAGACGGTCCGCTGTCGGCGGGGAGACGGATCGTGAAGCGGGCGCCGCCGTCGGCGACGTTGGCGACCGAGACGGTGCCGCCGTGCTCCGCGGCGATGCCGGCGACGATCGACAACCCCAGACCCGAGCTGGCGCCGACCCGGGCCGGGTCGGCCTGCCAGAACCGGTCGAATGCGTGGACCAGACCGGCCTCGTCGAGGCCCGTCCCGTGGTCGCGCACCGCCACCTCCGCCCAACCTTCCGAGACGCGGGTCGCCACCTCGATCGGGGTGCCCGCCGGCGTGTGCCGGATCGCATTCGACACCAGGTTCACGATCGCCTGGCGGAGATGGTCGACGTCGCCGCGCACCGTCACCGGGGCCGGTGCGTCGAGCACCACGCGCCGCTCCGGGGCCATCGCCACGGCGTCGGTGCAGGCATCCGCGGCCAGGACCGACACGTCGACCTGTTCGCTGCGCACCGGCCGGACCCGATCCAACTCGGCGAGCAGGAACAGGTCCTCCACGAGCGTGCGCATCCGGGCGGCCTCGGACTCGATACGGCCCATGATCACCGGCAGGTCCGGCACCTGGTCGCCGCCGCCACCCAGGCGGTACAGCTCGGTGAACCCCTGGATCGAGGTGAGCGGGGTCCGCAGCTCGTGCGAGGCGTCGGCCAGGAACTGGCGGAGCCGTCGCTCGGTCGCCTCACGCTCGGCGAATGCGCCCTCGATGCCGTCGAGCATCGTGTTGAGCGCGAGGCCGAGCTGGCCGACCTCGGTGTGCGCATCGGCCGGCTCGACCCGCTCCGACAGGTTCCCGGCGGTGATCGTCGCCGCCGATCCGGCCATCTGCTCCAACGGGCGCAGGCCACGCCGCAGCACCAGCCACGCACCCACCGCCAGTGCGATCAGAAGACCAATGCCGGCGGCGAGCTCGATCCGGACCAGGCGGGTCATCGCCTCGTCGACCCCGGCGGTCCGCACCGCGACCACCACGACCGCGTCGGACGACACCGACGACGGGACCGGACCGCCGGCGGCGATCGGACTCACGAGGATCCGCCACTGCCCACCCCCGTGGAGCGAACCGACCGTGCGGTGGACCGGCCGGTCGGTCGAGACCAGGGCCTGGGGAACCTGAGGCCGGTCGTCCGTCGAGATCGCCGGGACGCACCCGACGAGCCTGCCCGCCACGAAGAGTTCGGTGAACGCGTCCAGTCCCTGGCCGGGCCCGGCACCGCCGGGTCGCCTGCCACCGGGCGCGCCCGGCGAGACGATCCGGGTCGTGCACGCGTCGGTCACCCAGCCGGTGGCGACCAACGAGGTCATCCGCTCGGCCTGAGGTCGGGCGAGCGCATCGAGTTGGTTGTCGAGCTGGTCGAGCAGTGACCGCTGGTACAACCCGAACGTCACCACGCCGAACACGCACAGCCCCACGGCCGACAACGCGACCAACGCGAGGATCAGGCGGGTACGGAGGGTCATGGGCAACAGCGGTGGGTCGGGACGGGCGCGTGACCAGCGTGCGACCACGGAAACGATCCGTCGCGGGATCGCACGTCGAGACTCGCTGCCGTCGCTGGTGACCGGCTGGGGGAATCCTTGGAGTTCGCTTGGATCATGCCGCCGTTCCTTCGGGGATGCGCCACCTTCCCGTACCGTATTGGACGACCACGACCCACTCCGGGGACCTGCCGATGCCCGAGCCGTCCGATTCCCACCCGTCCGAGTCCCACCCGTCCG